>NZ_JAYSCO010000080.1:0-24006 GCF_041914865.1 Pseudoduganella sp.
AATACCGGCCTGTCACGCCGGGGGTCGCGGGTTCGAGCCCCGTCCGCTCCGCCAGCAAACACACACGACCACTACCTGGAGCGGTAGTTCAGTTGGTTAGAATACCGGCCTGTCACGCCGGGGGTCGCGGGTTCGAGCCCCGTCCGCTCCGCCAGAATAGCAAAAAAAGCCCCATCAGCCAGAACGCGCCCTAGGTCGCGCTCTGCGCAGATGGGGCTTTTTTTACATCTTGCATCATCAGCAACTGACCTGTAAAATCGCGCGAGCAGTTTTAAAGCCTCCACTCTAGGAAAACAATAGCTGACATGTTTGATTTCGTACGTACGCATCAAAAGCTGATGCAGATTATCCTGGCGCTCCTGATTGTGCCGTCCTTTGTGCTGGTCGGCGTCAGCGGCGTCACGCTGTTCGGCGAAGACCCGAACACGATCGCAAAGGTGGCCGGCTATCCACTGACCCAGCAGGAATGGGAAAATGCGCAGCGCCGCCAGCTGGACATGATGCGCCAGCAAATGGGCCCGCAGTTCGACCAGAAGCTGTTCGACACCCCTGAGTTCAAGCAGAACGTACTGGACCAGCTGCTGGCCCAGCGCGCGCTGAACGCGGAAATCCGCAAATCGCACATGACCGTGAGCGACCAGACCGTGCAGCGTTCCGTCTGGAATGACTTCCCGACCCTAGTCAAGGCGGACGGCAGCTTCGACGGCGAGCAGTACCGCCAGATCCTGGCGACCCGGGGCGTCAGCGTGAACCAGCACCAGGACCAGGTGCGCAACGACCTGGTGATCAGCCAGATGCTGGGCGGCCTGGAGCAGAGCGGCATCACCCCGCGCACCGTAGCGAAAGCAATTTCCGACTTCGGTTCGCAGGAGCGCGAAGTGCAGGAGCTGGCTTTCCCGCTGACCAAGTACCTGGCCGACGTGAAGGTTACCGACGAGATGGTGAAGGCCTTCTACGACAAGAACGCCAAGCTGTTCGAGATTCCTGAATCCGCGAAGATCGAATACGTGGTGCTGAACGCCGACGCGGTCGCACCGCAGGTCAACGTGAGCGACGAGGAAATCGCCGGCTACTACAAAGCCAACGAAAAGCGCTTCGGCACCGAAGAATCGCGCCGCGCCTCGCACATCCTGATCAAGGACAAGGCGAAGGCGGAAGCCGCGCTGGCCGAAGTCCGCAAGAACCCGGCCGATTTCGCCAAGATCGCCAAAGCCAAGTCGGAAGATCCGGGCTCCGCGCAGATGGGCGGCGACCTGGACGTGCTGGTGAAGGGCTCCTTCGTCAAGCCGGTGGAAGAAGCGATCCTGAAGCTGAAGCAGGGCGAGATCAGCGACCTGGTGCAGTCCGAGTATGGCTACCACATCATCACCGTCACCGAATTGAAGCCGGCGCACGTGAAGCCGCTGGATGAGGTGAAGGGCGAGATCGCCGCCGAACTGAAAAAACAGAAAGCTGGCAAGCTGTTCTCCGAAATGTCGGAACAGTTCACCGATACCGTGTACTCGCAGTACGAAAGCCTGAAACCGGCAGCCGACAAGCTGAAGCTGAAGATCGAAACCGCTGAAGGCCTGGGCCGCCAGCCGAACCCGATCCTGGGCACCGCGCCGTTCAACAACGCCAAGTTCCTGACCGCGCTGTTCGCCGACGATTCGCTGAAGAACAAGCGCAATACCGAAGCGGTTGAAGTGGCCCCGCAAACCCTGATCGCCGGCCGAGTGGTTGAATTCAAGCCAGCTTCCAAGAAGCCGCTGGCTGAAGTGGAAGCCGGCATCAAGCAGCGCGTTGCGATGGAAGAAGCTGTGAAAGCCGCCAAAAAGGCCGGCGAAGAGAAACTGGCTGCCGCCAAGAAGTCGGGCGACGCCGAAGGCTTCTCCGAAGCGAAGACTGTTTCCCGCGCCAAGGCCGAAGGCATTCCTCCGGCAGCATTCGCTGCTGTCATGAAGGCCGATGCCTCCAAACTGCCAGCCTATGTTGGCGTGGAGATTCCAGGCGCAGGCTATGGCATCTACCGCATCAACAAGGTAGGCCAGCCGGCAGAGCAGGACAAGGCCCGCCGCGAGCAGGAGAATGCGCGTATCAGCCAGCTGGTGGCGCAGTCGGAGTTCACCAGCTACCTGGAAGCCCTGAAGCAGAAGGCGAAGATCAAGATCATCCGCCCGATCAACTCGATCACCAAACAGTCGGCTGAGTAATCCGCCGGCGCAAAAAAAGGAGGCTCAATTTTGAGCCTCCTTTTTTTATCCTGCGTGCAGCTTGCGGGCAGCGGCCAGGAATGATTCTTGCGATATGTCCGGTAACTCAAGCTGCAGCGCCTTATCGTACTGCACGAAGTTGCGGTGGATCGATTTGAGGTAGGCCGGGTCGTAATGGTCGACCAGCAGTTCATCCACCAGTTGCGGCATGTCGCCCGCGGTGGCCATCTTCTGCCAGCCCTCGATCCGCTCGCGGCCATGCAGCTGCACCAGGAATTCCAGCTGGGCGTTGAGGGCAGGGGCATTGCAGGCGAAATGCTGGTAGTCCTCGATCAGCAGTTTGACGCGGTCCTCGCGCGCGACGTGCATGGCGATGCAGGGCGAGGCGCGCATGCGCTCCATCAAGGCGCCGGGAACGCGCAGCGAGCCCACCTTGCGGCTTTCCGATTCGACGAAGACCGGCAGGCTGGGATCGAAGCGGCGCAGGCGGTCCCAGATCGACGTTTCGAACGCTTTTTGCGATGGCTGCGGCTGGCACGGGATATTCCCCAGCACCGAGCCGCGGTGCGCCGCCAGCTGTTCCAGGTCCAGCACCTGCGCGCCGATCGCCTCCAGGGTATCGAGCAGGCGGGTCTTGCCGCTGCCGGTGGTGCCGCAGATCACGCGGAAATCCAGTTCCGGCGTCTTTTCCAGGTCGGCATTGATGGCGGCGCGGAAGGCCTTGTAGCCGCCTTCCAGCTGCACGATCGGCCAGCCGATTTTGGCCAGCACCGTGGCCATGGAGCCGCTGCGGTTGCCGCCGCGCCAGCAATAGACCAGGGGCTTCCATGTCTTCGGCTTGTCCAGCCACAGTGTCTCGATGTGGTGGCCGATGTTCTTCGACACCATGGCCGCGCCAACTTTCTTGGCCTCGAAGGAGCCGACCTGCTTGTACATGGTGCCGACCGTGATGCGCTGCTGGTCGTCCAGCACCGGGCAATTGATCGCGTTCGGCAGGTGGTCGAGGGCATACTCGGCGGGGCTGCGGGCGTCGATAATCGTGTCGAAGTCGTCGATGCGCGCCAGCACGTCTTCAATGGAGAGGATTTCTGGATACTTCATTTGTTTTTCAGGAGAGGCTGGAGGTGGGGCCAGATGTTGCCCAGGATGATGGGGTGGGCTTCGGCGACCGGATGCAGGCGGTCGGGCTGGAACAGTTCAGGCTTTTGCGCGACACCTTCGAGCATGAAGGGGGCCAGCGCCACTTTTGCATCCTTGCTCACCGTGCCATACATGGCGAAGAATTTTTCCGTATGGTCGCGGCCATAATGGGGCGGCATGCGCATTCCGACCAGCAGTACGCGGGCGCCGGCCTTGCGCGAAGCATCGACCATGGCGCGCAGGTTGTCCTCCGACGCCGCCACCGGCAGGCCGCGCAAGCCATCGTTGCCGCCCAGCTCAATCACCACCACATCGGGCTTATGCTTGACCAGCAGCGCCGGCAGGCGGGTGCGGCCACCGCTCGTGGTTTCGCCGCTGACGCTGGCGTTTACCACGCTGGCGGCGACCTTCTGTTCTTTCAGGCGCTGCTCCAGCAGGGCGACCCAGCCCGTGCCGCGCGCAATACCATATTCGGCGGATAAGCTATCACCCACCACAAGGACGGTTTTTGATGCAGAATAGGCGTTCGTGGCGGCGCTGAACGATAACAGCAGCACCGCAAGGAAACTGTACATTTTTTTGAACATGACCATGCGTGATATTCCTCATACCTCCAGCCAGTTGGCGCAGGCGGCTATTTCCGTTTCTGGCCTTGGCAAACGGGTGGCCGATGCCAGCGGCGAACTGACCATCCTGCATGGGGTGGATTTTACAGTGCAAAAGGCCGAAACGCTTGCGATTGTGGGCGCTTCCGGTTCCGGCAAATCGACCCTGCTTGGACTGCTGGCCGGCCTGGATACGCCGACCGAGGGCAAGGTGGTGCTGGATGGCGTGGACATTTTCGCGCTGGATGAAGATGGCCGCGCTGCCCTGCGCAAGGAAAAGCTGGGCTTCGTGTTCCAGTCTTTCCAGCTGCTGCCGCATTTGACCGCGGTCGAGAACGTGATGCTGCCGATGGAGCTGGCCGGGGACAGCGGGGCGCGCGAGAAGGCGGAAGCGATGCTGGGCCGCGTCGGCCTGTCCAGCCGCCTGAAGCACTACCCCAAGTTCCTGTCCGGCGGCGAGCAGCAGCGCGTGGCCCTGGCGCGCGCCTTTGTGACGCAGCCGCCTTTGCTGCTGGCCGACGAGCCGACCGGCAGCCTGGATGCCGCCACCGGCGAATCCGTTATCCAGCTGATGTTTGAATTGAACCGCGAACATGGTTCGACGCTGGTTCTGGTCACCCACGACACCCACATCGCGGCGCGCTGCGGCCGCACCATCACCATCGCCGCCGGCCGCATCGCCGAGGGCTGAGCCTAGCTGCCGTGCTGCGCCGCCAGGCGGTTGATGGCGGTGCGGATGGCGGGAATCAGTTCGCTGGCGCCAATGCCGATCGGGCCGGCGCCTTCCGTCACCAGGACGTCGGCTGCCATGCCGTGCAGCCACACGGCGGCCAGTGCCGCTTCCCACTCCGGCCAGCCTTGCGCCAGCAGGCTGCCGCACAGGCCGGACAGCACATCGCCGGTGCCGGCCGTCGCCAGCGCCGGGTTGCCGGTCGTATTGACCACCATGCCGCCATCGCGCGCGGCGATGATGGTGCCGGAACCTTTCAATACCACGGTCGCCGCCAGTTGCTGCGCCAGGGCGCGCGCTGCGGCCGGCCGGTTGGCCTGCACCCCGGCTGCCGAAGTGCCGAGCAGGCGGGCCGCTTCCAGCGGGTGCGGGGTCAGGATGCAGGGCGCGCCGCGCTGGGCCAGTTGCGCGCGCAGGGTATCGCCGGCGGCCAGCAGGTTCAAAGCGTCCGCGTCGAGCACGGCCGGGCTGGTGCTGTGCAGGGCGCTGGCCAGCAGTTCGGCGCTGGCGGCCGAGCTGCCCATGCCGGGGCCGATCACGAGGACCGCGCTGCTGAAGTCGTACTCCTGGGCACTGCGGCACATCAGTTCCGGCTGGGCGGCGTCGAAGGCGGGCGGCTCGCCGACAAAGCAGGCAAAGACCCGTCCTGCGCCGCTCGACAGCGCCGTGCGCGCGGCCAGGATCGGCGCCCCGGCCATGCCGCGCGCGCCGCCCACCACGGCCACGCTGCCATGGCTGCCCTTGTGCGAGCTATTGCGCCGGCGCCGCACGCAATGCGCAAACAGCGCCACGTCGTTCAGGCGCGCACGCGGCGGCGGGAACAGGTCGCGGTCGATATCGAGGTTGCTGACGATGACCAGTCCGGCGTGGTCGCGCCCCTCGGCCGTATGCAGGCCGGGCTTGTCGCCAATGAAGGTAATGGTGTGCGTCGCGCGCACCGCAACGCCGGCAGCGCTGGCGTCGCCAACAATCGCGCCGGTGTCGGCATCCAGCCCGCTCGGTACGTCGAGCGCGACGATCGGGCAGCGCAGGGCATTGACCGCTGCCACCAGCGCCGCCAGTTCGCCGGTGATGGGGCGCGCCAGGCCGATGCCGAACAGGCCGTCGACCACCAACGTCCAGTCGGTTCCCGCCGCCAATGCCGCAC
Organism: Pseudoduganella sp.; assembly: GCF_041914865.1. Classification (NCBI taxonomy): domain Bacteria; kingdom Pseudomonadati; phylum Pseudomonadota; class Betaproteobacteria; order Burkholderiales; family Oxalobacteraceae; genus Pseudoduganella; species Pseudoduganella sp. The sequence goes on from NZ_JAYSCO010000080.1 coordinate 5,815, forward strand.
CATCGGCGGCGCTGGCGGTGTCGGCGAAACGGGCCGGGGAGCTGCGTGCGCGCTGCAGGGCGGCGACCCGTTCGGGCGCCGGCGTGGCGCCGGGTGCAAAATGGAGGATGGTGACCTGCGCCCCGGCGTGGCCTAGATGGGCCGCTGTTTCCAGCGCATCGCCGCCATTGTTGCCCGGGCCGGCCAGCACCAGCACGCGCGCGCGCGCGATGGTGAACGGCAGCAGGTCGAGCGCTTCGTTGGCGCCGGCCTGGCCGGCGCGCTGCATGAGGGCGCCCTCGGGCAGTCGCTGGGCTGCAGCGTGCTCGATCGCGCGGGTTTCGGCAATCGTATACAGGGGCGTCATGCGGGCAATTCTAGCACTACAATAGCGGCTTCACGACTAGCGCGAGGCAGGGCAATGGATTGGCAATTCTGGATCGACCGTGGCGGTACCTTCACTGACATCGTGGCGCGCCGCCCGGATGGCAGCCTGACGACCCATAAGCTGCTGTCGGAGAGCCCCGGGCAATACCGCGATGCCGCCATCGCCGGCATCCGCCATCTGCTGGGCGTTGCAGCCGGCGCACCGATCCCGGCCGCGCAGGTGGAGGCGGTCAAGATGGGTACCACCGTCGCCACCAATGCGCTGCTGGAGCGCAAGGGCGAGCCGACGGTGCTGGCGATCACGCGCGGCTTCCGCGACGCCCTGCGCATCGCCTACCAGAACCGGCCGCGCCTGTTCGACCGCCACATTGTGTTGCCCGAGCTGCTCTACCAGCACGTGGCCGAGATCGACGAGCGCATGGGCGCGCACGGCGACGTGGTGCGTGAACTCGACCGGGACGCCGCCCGCGCAGCCCTGCAGGCGCATTTCGACCGGGGCCTGCGCTCGATTGCCATCGTGCTGATGCACGGCTACCGCTACACCGCGCACGAGGCCGCGCTGGCAGCCATTGCGCGCGACATCGGCTACACCCAGGTTTCGGTTTCGCACCAGGTCAGCCCGATGATGAAGCTGGTCGCGCGCGGCGATACCACGGTGGTCGATGCCTACCTGTCGCCGATCCTGCGCCGCTATGTCGACCAGGTGGCGGCGGAGCTGCCTGGCGTGAACCTGCAGTTCATGCAGTCGAACGGCGGCCTGACTGACGCCCGCGCTTTCCAGGGCAAGGATTCCATCCTGAGCGGTCCGGCTGGCGGCATTGTCGGCATGGTGCGCGCCAGCCGCGCCGCGGGTTTCGAGAAAGTGATTGGTTTCGACATGGGCGGCACTTCGACCGATGTGTCGCATTTTTCCGGCGAGTTCGAGCGCGTGTTTGAAACCCAGGTGGCGGGCGTGCGCATGCGCGCGCCGATGATGAGCATCCATACCGTGGCGGCAGGCGGCGGCTCGATCCTGCATTTCGACGGCAGCCGCTTCCGCGTTGGCCCGGACAGTGCCGGCGCCGACCCGGGCCCGGCCAGTTACCGCCGCGGCGGCCCGCTGGCCGTCACCGACTGCAACGTCATGCTGGGCAAGATCCAGCCCGACTTTTTCCCCAAGCTGTTCGGCAACGACGGCACTCAGGCGCTCGATGCCGCCACCGTGCGCGACAGGTTCGCCGCCATGGCGGCCGAGATCGAGGCTGCCACCGGTGCGCCGACCAGTCCTGAGCAGGTCGCCGCCGGGTTTGTCGAGATCGCAGTCGGCAATATGGCGAACGCGATCAAGCAGATCTCGGTGCAGCGCGGCCATGATGTCACCGAATACACGCTGACCAGCTTTGGCGGCGCCGGCGGCCAGCACGCCTGCCTGGTGGCCGATGCGCTGGGCATGAAGACCGTCTTCATCCACTCGCTCGCCGGCGTGCTGTCGGCTTACGGCATGGGCCTGGCCGACCAGACCGCCATGCGCGAGAGTGCGGTCGAGATGCGGCTGGAGGCCGCCGCCTTGCCCGTGCTCGAAGCGCGCCTGCAGGCGCTGGGCGCCGACGCCGAGGCGGCGCTGCGCGCGCAGGGTGTGGCAGCCGAGCGTACCAGCCTGGTGCGCCGCGTCCATTTGCGCTACGAGGGCACGGATTCGGCCCTGATCGTCCTGTTCGACAGCATCGGCAGCATGCAGGCCCAGTTTGAAGCGGCCTACCGCAAGCGGTTCTCCTTCCTGATGCCGGGCAAGGCTCTGGTGGTGGAGGCGGTATCGGTGGAAGCGATCGGCAAGTCCGACGCCCCGGCCGAAGCCGCGCCGCAGCAGGCGCCGCGCCACGCGCCATTGGCGCCGGCGCAGGTGGTGCGCATGTACAGCGCCGGCCAGTGGCACGATACCGGCCTGTTCAAGCGCGACAGCACGCGCATCGGCGACATCATCAAAGGCCCGGCCATCATCGCCGAAGCGAATGCCACCACCATCGTCGAGCAGGGCTGGCAGGCCGAGGTCACGCCGCAAGACCACCTGGTACTGACCCGGGTGGAAGCACTGCCGGCGCGGCGCGCCATCGGCACCAGCGCCGACCCCGTGATGCTGGAGATTTTCAACAACCTGTTCATGTCGATCGCCGAGCAGATGGGCCTGCGGCTGCAGAATACCGCCTATTCGGTCAACATCAAGGAGCGCCTCGACTTCAGCTGCGCCATCTTCGACGCCGAAGGAAACCTGATTGCCAACGCGCCGCACATGCCGGTGCACCTTGGCTCGATGGGCGAGAGTATCAAGACGGTGATGCGCGAGAACGCCGGCAAGATGCACCCGGGCGATGTCTACATGCTCAACGACCCCTACAACGGCGGCACCCACCTGCCGGACGTCACCGTGATCACCCCGGTGTTCGATGAAGCGGGGCGCGACATCCTGTTCTACGTCGGTTCGCGCGGCCATCACGCCGATATCGGCGGCAGTACGCCCGGTTCGATGCCGCCCGACTCGCGCAGCATCGAAGAGGAGGGCGTCCTGATCAACAATTTCAAGCTGGTGGACGGCGCTGCCGGCGGCCAGCTGCGCGACGCCGAGGCGCGCGCCTTGCTGGGCAGCGCGCGCTACCCGGCGCGCAATCCGGACCAGAACATGGCCGACCTGCGCGCGCAGGTCGCGGCCAACCAGAAGGGTGTGGAAGAACTGCGCCGTATGGTCGGGCATTTCGGCCTGGACGTTGTGCGCGCCTACATGGGCCACGTGCAGGACAACGCCGAAGAAGCGGTGCGCCGCGTTATTTCCGCGTTGCGCGATGGCAGCTACGAACTACAGCTCGATAACGGCGCCGTGATCCGCGTCGCGGTGCGGGTCAACGCCGCCGAGCGCAGCGCGCAGATCGACTTCACCGGCACGTCGGGCCAGCTGGATAACAATTTCAACGCGCCCTCGGCGGTCTGCATGGCTGCCGTGCTGTACGTCTTCCGCACGCTGGTGAACGACGACATCCCGCTCAATGCCGGCTGCCTCAAGCCGCTGCAGGTCATCATCCCGCCCGGCTCGATGCTGAATCCCCACTATCCGGCCTCGGTGGTGTCGGGCAATGTCGAGACGTCGACCTGCATCACCAACGCCTTGTACGGCGCGCTTGGCGTGCAGGGCGCCTCGCAGGGAACCATGAACAACTTCACCTTCGGCAACGCGAAGTACCAGTATTACGAAACCATCAGCGGCGGCTCAGGCGCGGGCGATGGCTTCAATGGCACCGACGTGGTGCAGACGAATATGACCAACTCGCGCCTGACCGACCCGGAAATCCTCGAGTTCCGCTTCCCGGTGCGGCTTGAGAGCTACGAGATCCGCCAGGGCTCCGGCGGGGCGGGGCGCTGGCATGGCGGCAATGGCGGCGTGCGCAAGGTGCGCTTCCTGGAGCCGATGACGGCCGCCATCCTGTCCAACAACCGCATCCACGCGCCGTTCGGCATGGCCGGCGGCGCGCCCGGCGCGCTGGGGCGCAACACGGTGCTGCGCGCGGACGGCAGCAGCGAGCAGCTGGGCCACATCGGCAAGACCGATATGCAGCCAGGCGACATCTTTGTGGTGGAAACGCCCGGCGGCGGCGGCTATGGCCAGCCTTAGGCTGTAGTCGAGATGCCGTACTTGCGCTGCGTGCCGGCGTACTGCACCAGCAGGGCCTCCAGCGCAGGGCTTTCCGGATCGAGGCGGCGGATGCGGCCGATCAGCGTGCCGGCCTGCTCGCCCAGCGGCGCCTCCCAACCCAGTTCGTCCAGCTGGCGCAGGATGGCGCCCACCGCCGCGTACAGCACCTTGAGGTTGCCCGGCGTGCGGCGCAGCGCCTGGTGCAGCGTGGCCACGGCGGCGCGGTGGTCGCCCTGGCGCGCCATGGCTTCCGCCTCGGTGACCAGCTCCTGCATGACGTTGTCGATCTTGTCGCCCACGCCGCGCGCCAGGTCGTGCCGGCCGGCTTTTTCAAAGACGCTGACCGCTTCCTCCATCGTGATCGGCTTGTCGTTGTCGTTCATCATGTGCATGACGACATCGGCCGCGTCTTTGTCCAGGCGGTGTTTGAGGCAGGAATTCACCAGGCCGATACGCAGCTGGTTCGACAGGCCGCGCGCCATGCCGACCGCCGTCACCGCATTCGACAGCTCGGATGCCGCTTCCGTCGAATGGCCGGTCACGTCCAGCAGCAGGGCGGAGGAAATGTGTTTGCACACCTCCGTATTGGCGCTGGCGCGCAGGGTGCGCTCCATGTCACGGATGACATTCGACGCCTGGTCCACATCGCCCTTGCGCACCAGCGCGCGCACCAGGTTCACGTGGTCTTCCGGATCGCGGAATTCGGAGTAGCGCGCCTTGCTGACGACCTGGCGGAACGCTTTCTCAGCCGCGCTGATGTCGCCCGTCTCATAGGACACCTCGCCCAGGTGGCGCAGGCGGTGCACCAGGTTGGGCGACATGGCGACGGCGTCCTCCAGGATTTTCTTGGCCTGCGGCGCCTGGCCCATCGCCTCGTAGGTGCGGGCCAGCAGGTCGTAGGCGCCCATCAGGTTAGGGTTGACCTCCAGTGCGCGCTCCAGGGTCTGCATCGCGTCGTCGTAGCGTTCCAGGCCGAACTGGCAGCGCGCCAGCCCAAGCTGCGCCCAGCCAAGCTGGCGGCCGGCCAGGGCGGTCTGGTAGACCAATTCGGCATTGGCCAGCTCGCCCAGTTCCACGTGCATTTCCGCGCGCAGGCGCGCGAAATCGGTGGCGAAGCGCGGGTTCGACGCCTCCGCTTCCTGGCAGGCGGCGATGGCTTCGCGCTGCTGCCCCTGGCCGATCAACTGGTAAATGTGCATGAATACCGCGCGCCGGTCGACCGCGCGTGCGATGCGCTGCATCAGGCCGTCCACCGTGAAGGGTTTCAGCACGTAGTCGGTCGGCGTCAGTTCGGCAGCGCCCATCACCTTGCTTTGCACCGCTTCGGACGTCAGCATGATGAAGATCGTGGAGCGGTCGATCAGCCGGTGGTGGCGCAAGTCCTCCAGCAATTGCTGGCCATCCTGGCCGCTGTCTTCGTTGCCGCTGCCCAGGTCATACTCGCACAGGATCACGTCGAAGCGCTTGTTGCCCAGCTGGCGGATGGCGGTCCCCGAGCTGACGGCATACTCGATGCGCGTGATCGAGGCCTGGTTCAGCATATTGTGCAGGTTGCCCCGCATGGCCGGATTGGGGTCGATGATCAGCACCGACAGGTCGCTATACGATTGCATTGATTCTGTCTCTTATTGTTTACCGCGCAAGGTTACATACTGCGATGATAGCGCAGACAGCATGGGATGCTGGGGATCGGCCTTGCGCATGCGCACCAGCAGGGCGGCGCATTGTTCGCCGAGCGCCGCCTCCCAGCCGCTGTCGTGCATCAGGCGCAGGATGGCAGAGGCGAGGGCGGACATCAAGCCCGCGTTGTCGGGCCGGCGCCGCACCGCCACCTGCAGCACCTGGATCGCACCGCGCTGGTCGCCCTGGCCGCTGCAGGCTGCGGCCTGGCGCACCAGGCCATCCAGGTAGCGTTCAACGCTATCGCCTTCGTTGTGCGCCAGTTCGGCGCGTCCGGCGCGTTCATACACGGCGTTGAGATCCGCTTCGCTGACGCCGCTGGACGGGTCGCCAGCCAGCGCGTCGAGCAGTTCCATGCCTTGCTCATCCATGCCTTGCTGCAGGCAGCTTTGCGCCAGGCCCATTTTCAGTCCGCTGGACAGGTTCCGCGCCTCGCCGACGGCGCGCACGGCGTGCGCCAGTTCGGCCCGCGCCGCCTCGTCCTTGCCGTTCAGGCCTTGCACCAGGGCCGCCGAGAAGGCCTTGCAGGCATCAGTGGCGGGGCCGGGGCGCGCCGAGCGCTCCAGGTCGCGCAGCACATTGGCGGCGCCGCTGGCATCGCCTTTCTCCACCAGCGTGCGCACCAGGTTGACGTGGTCTTCCGGGTCACGGAACTCGGAGTACTTGGATCTGGCCACCACCTGCTTCAAAGTTTTCTCGGCCGCCTCCAGGTCGCCCGTCTGCAGCGCGACCTGCCCGAGGTGGCGCAGCCGGCGCACCATATGCGGCGAGATCGATACGGCCGCCTCCAGCGCGGCGCGCGCTTCGGCCGGCTGGCCCAGGGCCAGCTGGGTGTTGGCCATCAGGTCGTAGGCCGCCATGAACTTGGGATTCTCGTCGACCAGGCGCTGCAAGGTTTCCAGCGCCTCCGGCAACTGGCCTTGCTGCGCCTGGCAGCGCGCCAGGCCAAGCTGTGCCCAGCCGAGAGGACGCACTTCCAGGATGTCACGGTAGATCGCTTCCGCCTGTTCCATTTCGCCCAGTACCATATGGGCCTCCGCCCGCAGGCGGCCGCATTCGGTCGCATAGCGCGGATTGGCTGCGGCCGACACTTCGCTGGCCAGGATCGCCTCGCGCATGCGCCCCTGTTCGATCATCTGGTGCACGGGGAGCAGGGCGGTGCGCCGGTCGACGGCGCGCGCAATGCGCTGCGCCAGTACGTCGACAGTGAACGGCTTGAGGATGTAATCGGTGGGCGTGAGTTCGGCCGCGCTGACGACCTTGCTGTACACACCTTCGGTGGTCAGCATGATGAAAATGGCGGAAGGCAGGATCAGCTTGTGGTGGCGCAGGTCTTCCAGCAGCTGCTGGCCATCCTGGCCCTGTTCGCTGCCCAGGTCGTACTCGCACAGGATCAGGTCAAACGACTTCTTCTCAAGGTGGCGGATCGCCGTCCCGGCGCTGACGCCATGCTCGATGCGCGTAATGCCCAACTGCGTCAGCATATTGTGCAAACCCGAGCGCATATGCTGGTTGGGATCGATGACCAGGACCGACAGGGCGCTATATTCTTGCATTTTCAGGGCAAAAAGCTGTCATAGAAGGGAGAATACTCCAAGGACAGGCAAAAAACAGGCTCTATGGCGACGAATGTTGCTTTCGAGCCAATCGAACTGCCGCAGGAATAGGGTGGGAAGAGTGTGCTGAAACAAGTATAATGTCGGCAAATCGAAATACAGCAAGACCAGTCAGCTCGTGCACAGTATTCCTTTAATCCGCAGCCACGCTGCATTCTTCACGTCCCAACCATGTTGATTCTGCCGGGTTCCAACGCCCTGTCCTCCTTCCGTAGCCAACGCCTCCTCAACCAACTCCAAGCAGTTTTGCCGGCAATTACGTCGGTCCAAGCCCGCTTTATCCACTTCGTCGATTCCGCCTCGACCCTGTCCGAAGACGACCTGAACCGCCTGAACGGCCTGCTGACCTATGGTGAGCCAGCGCTGCCGGAGCAGGCCGACGGCGTGGTGGAAGAGTTTGTGGTCATTCCACGCTTCGGCACCATTTCGCCGTGGGCTTCCAAGGCCACCGACATCGTGCACAACTGCGGCATGGCCCATATCCACCGCGTGGAGCGCGGCGTGGCCTACCGCATCAACCTGAAAGGCGGCATCCTGGGCACCGGCCTGGGCGCGGCCAAGAAGCTGGACGCGGAGCAGGCGCAAGCCGTGGCCGCGCTGCTGCACGACCGCATGACCGAGTCCGTGCTGCGCCACCCTGACCAGGCCGCCGGCCTGTTCAGCAGCCTGGAAGCCAAGCCGCTGGAATCCATTGACGTGATGGGTGCCGGCCGCATGGCGCTGGAAAAGGCGAACACCGACCTGGGCCTGGCCATGTCGGACGACGAGATCGACTACCTGCTGCAGGCGTTCACCAACGCCAAGCGCAACCCGACCGACGTGGAACTGATGATGTTCGCCCAGGCGAACTCGGAACACTGCCGCCACAAGATCTTCAACGCCGACTGGACCATCGACGGCGTCGCGCAGGAAATGTCGCTGTTCAAGATGATCAAGAACACGCACCAGAAGAATCCGCGCGGCACCATCGTGGCTTACTCGGACAACTCCTCGATCATCGAAGGCGCCGAAGTGACCCGTTTCTACCCGCGCGAAGGCCAGGAATACGCGCCGTCCACCGAGCTGGTGCACACGTTGATGAAGGTGGAAACCCACAACCACCCGACCGCGATTTCCCCATTCCCGGGCGCCTCGACCGGCGCCGGCGGCGAAATCCGCGACGAGGGCGCGACTGGCCGCGGCTCCAAGCCAAAGGCTGGCCTGACCGGCTTCACCGTCTCCAACCTGATGATCCCGGGCGCCGTGCAGGCCTGGGAGAACGCGGCCTGCGTGACCGCCCCGGTCGGCAAGCGCGACGAAAGCCAGGTGTACGGCAAGCCGGAGCGCATCGCTTCGCCGCTGCAGATCATGATTGAAGGCCCGCTGGGCGGCGCCGCATTCTCGAACGAGTTCGGCCGTCCGGTGCTGGGCGGCTACTTCCGTACCTACGAGCAGAACATCGGCCAGCAGTTCGCCGGTGGCAAGGACACCGTGATGGGCTACCACAAGCCGATCATGATCGCGGGCGGTATCGGCAATATCTCGGCAGCGCACACCCACAAGAATGACATTCCGGTCGGCAGCCTGCTGATCCAGCTGGGCGGCCCGGGCATGCGCATCGGCATGGGCGGTTCGGCCGCCTCGTCCATGGCGACCGGCACCAATACCGCCGACCTGGACTTCGATTCCGTCCAGCGCGGCAATCCGGAAATGGAGCGCCGTGCCCAGGAAGTCATCAATGGCTGCTGGCAGCTGGCGGACAAGAACCCGATCATTTCGATCCACGACGTGGGCGCGGGCGGCCTGTCCAACGCCTTCCCGGAAATCACCAACGACGCCAAGCGCGGCGCGATTTTCGACCTGCGCAAGGTGCCGCTGGAAGAATCCGGCATGGCGCCGAAGGAAATCTGGTCCAACGAATCGCAGGAACGCTATGTGCTGGCGATTGCGCCGGCCGACCTGCCGGTGTTCCAGGCACTGTGCGAGCGCGAGCGCTGCCCGTTCGCCGTGGTCGGCGTGGCGACCGAAGAGCGCCAGCTGAAGGTGATCGACCCTGAAATGGGCAACAACCCGGTCGATATGCCGATGGAAGTACTGCTGGGCAAACCGCCCAAGATGCACCGCGACGTGCACCATGTGCAGAATGACCTGCCGGCGATCGACCTGACCGGCATCGAGCTGGAAGAAGCCGCCAAGCGCGTGCTGCTGCTGCCGACCGTGGCCGACAAGAGCTTCCTGATCACCATTGGCGACCGTACCGTGGGCGGCATGTCCGTGCGCGACCAGATGGTCGGCCCGTGGCAGGTGCCGGTGGCGGACTGCGCCGTCACCACCCTGAGCTACGACGGCTACGTGGGCGAGGCGATGGCCATGGGCGAGCGCACCCCGCTGGCCGTGATCGACGCGCCAGCCTCCGGCCGCATGGCCGTGGGCGAAACGGTTACCAACCTGGCCGCTGCACCGATCAACGATATCTCCGACATCAAGCTGTCGGCAAACTGGATGGCTGCCTGCGGCCAGCCAGGCCAGGACGCGGCCCTGTTCGACACCGTCAAGGCTGTCGGCATGGAACTGTGCCCGGCGCTCGGCCTGTCCATCCCGGTCGGCAAGGACTCCCTGTCCATGCGCACCACCTGGAAGGATGAGGGCGCGGACAAGGCGGTCATTTCGCCGGTGTCCCTGATCGTTTCCGGCTTCTCGCCCGTGTACGACGTGCGCAAGTCGCTGACTCCGCAGATCCGCACCGATCTGGGCGAAACTTCGCTGATCGTCATCGATCTGGGCCGCGGCAAGAACCGTATGGGCGCCTCCGCCCTGGCGCAGGTCATGGGCCAGCTGGGCAATGCCGCGCCGGACGTGGACTCGCCGGAAGACCTGAAAGGCTTCTTCAACGCGATCCAGCAGCTGAACAAGGACGGCAAGATCCTGGCTTACCACGACCGTTCCGACGGCGGCCTGTATGCCACCCTGGTGGAGATGGCCTTTGCCGGCCGCGCCGGCCTGTCCATCAACCTGGACATGCTGACCCTGGGCGAGGAAGGCACCATGGACCATGGCGATGCCAAGAACTGGGCGGGCCAGGTGGCCGAGCGCCGCAACGAGCTGACCCTGGCCGCGCTGTTCAACGAAGAACTGGGCGCCGTGATCCAGGTGCGCGCCGACGAAAAATCGGCCGTGATGGACGTGCTGCGTTCCTTCAACCTGGGCGCCTGCAGCCATATCATCGGCAAGCCGAACGACCGCGGCGTGGTGGAATTTACCCGCGACGCCAAGATCATCTACAGCAAGCCACGTGCCGAGCTGCACCGCCTGTGGAGCGAGACCAGCTGGCGCATTTCCCGCGTCCGTGAGAATCCTGCCACGGCCGATGCGGAATACGACCGCCTGCTGGACCTGGCCGACCCGGGCATGCAGCCGAAGGTCACTTTCGATATGAGCGAAAACATCGCCGCGCCATTCCTGGCCACCGGCGTGCGTCCGCGTGTGGCGATCCTACGCGAGCAGGGCGTCAACTCCCATATTGAAACCGCCTGGGCTATGCACCGTGCCGGTTTCACCGCCGTCGACGTGCACATGAGCGACCTGATTTCGCGCCGTGTTTCGCTGGATAATTTCCAGGGCATTATTGCGGTGGGTGGTTTCTCGTATGGCGACGTATTGGGCGCGGGTGAGGGCTGGGCTAAATCGATCCTGTTTAATCCGGAAATGGCGGAGCAGTTCCAGAAATTCTTCCACCGTACCGATACTTTCGGCCTGGGTATTTGCAACGGCTGCCAGATGATGTCGAACCTGAAATCGCTGATTCCAGGCGCGCATGCATGGCCTAAATTCACCACCAATAAATCCGAGAAATTCGAAGCGCGTTTCTCGATGGTGGAGGTATTGGATTCGCCGTCGATTTTCCTGCAGGGTATGGCTGGCACTCAAACCCCGATCGCGATTGCGCACGGCGAAGGTTTTGCTGATTTCAGCCAGACCGGCAATATTAATGAGGCGATTGGTGCGCTGCGCTTTATCGATAATAAAGGCGCCGCGACTGAAACCTATCCATACAACCCGAATGGTTCGCCGCAGGGCCTGACTGCCGTGACCACCGCTGATGGCCGCTTCACGGTCATGATGCCGCACCCCGAGCGTGTTTCGCGCACGGTGCAGAACTCCTGGCATCCGGACGGCTGGGGCGAGGATTCGCCGTGGGCGCGCATGTGGGGCAATGCCCGCAAGTTCATCGGCTGATAGACGCTGCAGCAAAAAAGGCCGGGTCACCCCGGCCTTTTTTTTTCGTCCTGTGCCGGCGCTTTCGTGCCAGCTTCTGGCGCGATCGCGCCACCCTATGGCTTACAGATGCTTGGCCGCCTCCCTGAGGCTGAGCGCAGGCAGGTCGGCGCCGGGTCCGGCAAGGAAAGCACGCACGGCGTCGGGCGCGTGGCGCGCATAGTCGCGCAGCGCCCAGCCGATGGCTTTCTGGATGAAGAATTCGCGCTCATGCGCGCAGGCCAGCGCGTAGCGGAACAGCCGCTCCTGGTCCGTGCGCCCGCGCCAGCCGAGCTGGTGCAGCAGGGCGATCCGCCGCACCCAGAAATCACCATGCGCCAGCGCCTCGTCCATTCCATCGTGCTCGCCGCGCAATATATCTCCAATAATTCCCGCCAGGCCGTCCACGCTATCCCACCAGGATTTTTGGCGTACCAGCGCCATTAAATGCGGCAATTCAGCGGCGGAGAAGGATTTCCAATTGGCCGCCATAATATCGAGCGCTGCGTATTGATATTCGCGCTCCGGTAATTGCCATAATTCCTGCGCCAGGCCGATTAATTCGGGTGCGCCGGCATCGCGCAATTCACGGATAATGGACCGCAAGGCCGAGCGGCGTTCCGGCGTGGCAATGCCCAGGAATTCGAATTGATCGCGCATATAGGCGCGCATAGCTGGGGCGCGGGTACTGTCCGCCAGTGGCGCCAGCGTCGAAATAATGTCTTTTGTCGTCGGCATAATAAAAAAGCGCCCCAAGGGGCGCTTTATCAGGGCAGGGCCAGGAATTACTGCACTTTGGCTTTGGAAACCAGCTGGTCGCGGTAAGCAGCTACTTTACGCTGGGTCAGGGACTCGGCGATCTGCGGCTTGATTTCTTCCAGCGCAGGCACCTTGGCGGCGCGGCTGCCTTCCAGTTTGATCACGTGGTAGCCGAACTGCGACTGCACTGGCTTCTCGGTGATCTGGCCGTCCTTCAGGGCCACCATGGCGTCAGCGAATGGCTTGACGTAGTTGCCAGGTGCGGCCCAGTCCAGGTCGCCGCCATTGGCTGCCGAGCCTGGGTCTTGCGAAGCCTTGGCCAGTTCTTCGAACTTGGCGCCGCCTTTCAGCTTGGCGATGATGTCGGTCGCTTCTTTCTCGGTCTTCACCAGGATGTGGCGGGCGTGGTATTCCTTGTCGCCTTTGGATGCCTTGAACTGGTCGTAAGCCGCCTTGATCTCGGCGTCGCTCACCGGGTTCTTCTTGACATAGTCAACCAGCAGGGCGCGGATGATGATGTCCTGGCGAGCCTGCTCCAGGGCGTCCTTCACTTCCTTGTTGGCGGCAACGCCTTGCTTGGTGGCTTCCTGCACCAGCACTTCACGGCCGATCAGGGATTTTTTGATCATCTCGCGCAGCTGGGGCGAGTCCGGCTGGCCCTGGGCGGCGGCTTGCTTGACAGCAGCTTCCATCTGGGCGGCTGGAATGGCTTTGCCGTTCACGGTAGCGACGTTCTGGGCGATAGCAGGGGTTGCAGCAACTGCGCTCAGTGCCAACAGCAGGGTGGCTGGTTTGAATTTCATTGAGTGTTCCTTAGTTGAAATAATTCCGGCGCCACTAGGGCGCCGGTTTTGGTCCGTGACGGATTATTGTACCTTGGCTTTCTTAACCAGGGATTCCTGGTAAGCCTGCAGTTTCGCGCGCATCAGCTTGTCGGCAACCTGTGGCTTCACTTCTTCCAGGGTTGGCAGCTTCAGTGGACGGGTGTCGTCCACTTTGATCACGTGGAAGCCGCTGTCGGTTTTGACTGGCTTCTCGGTAACCTGGCCTTTTTGCAGGGAGGTGAAGGCGTCGGCGAAGACTTTCGGGAAGTTGGCTGGAGTGCCCCAGTCCAGGTCGCCGCCGTTGGCAGCGGAGCCGGTGTCCTTGGAGTTCTTGGCCAGGTCTTCGAACTTGGCGCCGCCTTTCAGCTTGGCGATGATGTCGGTCGCTTCTTTCTCGGTTTCCACCAGGATGTGGCGTACGTGGTATTCCTTGTCGCCTTCGGCGGCCACGGCGCGGTCGTACTCGGCTTTGATTTCCGCGTCGGCAACCGGGTTCTTCTTCATGTAATCAGCGGCCAGGGCGTTCAGCATGATGTCCTGGCGGGCTTGTTCCAGGGCGGCTTTCACCTCATTGCTCTTGGACAGGCCTTGCTTTTCGGCTTCCTGGATCATTACTTCACGGCCGATCAGGGACTTCTTGATCATCTCGCGCAGTTGCGGGGTGTCTGCCTGCTGGCCTTGGGCAACGACTTGCTTGACCAGGGCGTCAACTTTAGCGGACGGGATAGCTTTGCCGTTAACCACAGCGGCGTTCTGGGCGAAAGCTGGAGCGGCAGCAACGGCGATAAGTGCGAGCAGCAAGCGGGCTGGCTTGAAAGTCATTTAGTTTAATTCCTACGGGAAAGTTTACTGAATTGCGGGGATTTTGGGCGGTTCGCCGAGATGTCTCTACTATTCAACGAATTGAGGTTCTTCTTTGAGGTCTTCCCAAAAACTCCGCGCATATCATACTTCGGACGGTGCCAATGCGGTAATGGCTAATGCATGAATTTCTTTATGCATCATATCGTGCACGGAATCATACACCAGACGATGGCGCATGACGAGTTTCACGCCTTCGAATTTATTAGAGACGATTTTCAGGCGGTAATGGCCGCCGCCGGAGGCCGCGCCGGCATGGCCGGCGTGCAGGGCGGATTCATCGTCCAGTTCAATTGTCTGCGGGGCGAGCGCCGCTTCCAGGCGCTCGCGGATCTTGGCCAGGCGCGGATCGCTCATGCTTCATCCTTAATATGTTTAGACAGATAGAAAGCCTGGGCGATAAAGAACACCAGCATCAGGCCGGTAACGCCGAAGGCCTTGAAATTGACCCAGGCATCGTTATCCGATTTAAACAGGACGAAAGCGACGAACAGGTTAACAAAACCCAACACCAGCCAGAAGGTAATCCACATGAAGTGCAGGCGGATCCAGACATGTTCCGGCAATTGCACCTGCTTTTCCATGGCCAGGCGAATCAGGTTTTTATCAAAGAAGCGGTATGCGACCAGCATGGCAGTCGCCAGCGCCCAGTAAATGATCGTTGGCTTCCACTTGATGAAATTATCGTCGTGGAAATAGATGGTCATGCCGCCGAAGACGATGAACACCACCAGCGAGACCCACAGCGCGCCATCGACTTTCTTGCGGCGGGCGAGCAGGTACAGCACCTGGGCGGCCGTGGCAATGATGCCGACGATAGTGGCGACGATGATCGGCGCCTGCGACGCCGGAATGGCGCCGCCAGACACCAGGCCGCCGAGATGGCCATTCAGCCACGCATGGGCGGCATCCTGGTTGCTGCCGGCGTACTTATAGCTGCCAAAGAATAGAATCAGCGGGAACAGGTCGAAAAGGAATTTCATGCTTTCTTTTTGTCAGGGCTTGGGATCGAAACGCAGCGAAGCCGAATTGACGCAATAGCGCAATCCGGTCGGCGGCGGGCCATCGGGGAAGACGTGGCCCAGGTGGGCATCACATACTGCACAGATGATTTCGGTGCGCAGCATACCATGTGAGCGGTCAGTTTTCTCTATGATATTGGCCGGATCGAGTGCTTTGAAATAGCTCGGCCAGCCGCAGCCCGAATCAAACTTGGCGTCCGATTCGAATAGCGGCGTGTTGCAGCATACGCAGGTATAAATCCCGTGTTCATGGTGATCCCAGAATTTACCGGTGAAAGCGCGCTCGGTGGCGGCGTGGCGGGTGACCTGGTACTCCATCGGGTCGAGCTGGGCGCGCCATTCGGCGTCGGATTTGACGACTTTATCCATTGTCCTCTTTCAAGATGAGCAGCTGACCGACAGCTGGTTCGACCAGTCTGGCGGGAATCCTGCATAGTGTTCATTCCCAGGCTGCTCGTCGAACGGACGTTCGAGCAGGGCCTGCAGGCGCTCGACTTCGGAAAAGTCTTTATTCTGCGCCTTTTCGATGGCGACCTGGGCCATGTAGTTTCGCAGCACATACTTGGGGTTGACCTGATCCATCGCAAGCTTTCGTGCCGTATCGTTGCTATTTTCGGCGCGCAGCCGTGCGCGGTAGGCTTCCGCCCACTTATCGAAGGCAGGGCGGTCGATAAACAAATCGCGCAGCGGCTCGTCGCCAGCGGCGTCGCCGGCGTGCAGGCCGCCCAGGCGGCGGAAAAAGATGGTGTAGTCGGTATGGTTCGCCTGCAGGATGGCATACAGGCCGTCCAGCAGTTCACGGTCGCCATCCTGGCTGGTCGCCAGCCCCAGCTTGGCATGCAGTAACTGGTCGATGTGGCGCGCGAACTCGGGCTGGTAGACGTCCAGCGCCTCCTGCGTCAACTCGACCTCGCCGATCAGTGGCAGCAGGGCCTGGGCCAGGGCATAGCAATTCCAGTGGCCGATCTGCGGCTGGTTGGCAAAGGAATAACGGCCGTGGTCGTCGCTGTGGTTGCAGATATGGTTGGCGTCGAAGCCATCCATGAAGCCGAACGGGCCGTAATCGATGGTTTGGCCCAGGATCGACATATTGTCTGTGTTCATGACGCCGTGCATGAAGCCGACAGCCTGCCAGTGCGCGATCATGCGCGCGGTGCGGCGCGTGACTTCCTCCAGCAGCGCGGCATACGGGTTTTCTTCCGCGCGCAAGGCCGGGTAAAAGCGGTCGATGACATAGTCGGCCAGCTGCTTCAGTTCCTCCGGCTTGCGGTTGTAGTACCAATGTTCGAACGAGCCGAAACGGATGAAGGTGGGCGCCATGCGCACCACGACGGCGGCTGTCTCGATGGATTCACGCACGATGCCCTGGTCGGAGCCGACCACCGACAGCGCCCGCGTGGTGGGAATGCCAAGGCCGTGCATCGCTTCGGAGCAGAGGAATTCACGGATCGAGGAGCGCAGCACGGCACGGCCGTCGCCCATGCGCGAATAAGGCGTCAAGCCGGCACCCTTGAGCTGCAGTTCCATCGGCCCGCCTGGCGTCGCAATGTCACCCAGCAGGATGGCGCGGCCATCGCCCAGCTGCCCGGCCCACACGCCAAACTGGTGTCCGGAATAGACGGCCGCCAGCGGCTGGGAACGTTCCGCGACGCGGTTGCCGACCAGGGTCTCGATGCTGTCGGGGCTGCGCAGGGCGTCCGGATCGGCACCAATCAGTCTTGCAGCGGACGGGCTGAGCGCGACCAGATAGGGCGCTGGCAGCGGCGTTGGCATGAGCCGGGTGTAAAACGCGGGCGGCAAGCCGGCGAAGGAATTGTCGAATGGGAGGAGGGCAGCAGTCATATAGGGCGAATTGTATCGCAGCCAGCTACTTTTCGTTTGTGCTTTCCGGCAATTTAAATAGTCTTAAGGAACTCTTAAGTGCATGATTTCAAAAGAGTTTTTGTCGGAAAGTTTTACAGCCCATGAATGCGCAGTCAAACGGCTGAGAGTAACTGTTTGATTCTTCGACTTCCTAACTAATAGGCACGCAAAATGCATTCACTTGCGGTACACAACAAACGGGGGGTGTTATGAATATCCTGAAAAAGACTTTGGGTGCGGCTGTTGGAGCATTAGGCCTGTTGTTCGCATCGGGCGCAGGTGCAGCTGAATACGCTTTGCTGAGTACTGGAGCCACGCATGACATTAACAGTGCCATTTTCACGGCATATCCACAACAACCGACAGGCAGCGGCAATATTGACCCGTTTGTGCGCCTGAAGCGCGACGGCACCACTGCCGAGGGCTACAACACGACCGTGATTCCCACTTACGACAATTTCGGTGGCGCTGGTTTCAACCACGAGATTACGGTCGGCGGTGTTGGCTTTATCAGCACGCCTGGGGGCACGGTGATGCGCTTCCTGCTCGATATCGATCAGACCAGCAGCAATCCACTTCTGAGCCTGGACAAGGTCCAGATCTATATTTCGACCGTGGCGAACCAGAGCGTGTCGATTGGCAGCCTGGCGAACAGTGCCCTGGTTTACGACATGGACGCAGGTGGCGATAACTATGTGAAGCTGGACTACAACCTGAATAATGGCAGCGGCAGTGGCGACATGACCCTGGACATCCCTCTCGCCATGTTTATGGCAGCGTTTGCTGCCTATGATGCGGACGCTGGCAATCTGGTCAAGTTCAACGGCGATACGGGCTTGATGAACGGCGCCTTCATCTATCTGTATTCGCGCTTCGGCGATCAGCCGGGCATGGAAGACAATGACGGCTTTGAAGAGTGGACCCACTTTAACGGCAATCCACTTGAGGAACAGCCATGCGATCCGCGAGTTGAAGATTGCGGCCCACGGGAAATTCCGGAACCAGGCTCGCTGGTCCTGTTCTCGCTCGGCCTGCTAGGTTCGGCCATTGTGGTGCGGCGCGGCCGCCAGCGCTGGATGCGTGGCTAGAAAGTGAACGCCTCAAACGATAAACGCCGGCTTTGACGCCGGCGTTTTTACGTCCCCGATCACTTCCAGACCTGGACCGATTTGCTGCTGCTGTTGCCGGCGCTGTCGCGCGCAACGGCCTGAACGGTATGGCTGCCGCTCTTTTCCTTGCGGCTGTTCCAGTTGTAGGAAACCGAACCATTGCCGCTGGCCTTGAGTACGCCGTCGATATACAGGCTGACG
>NZ_JAYSCO010000081.1:0-23458 GCF_041914865.1 Pseudoduganella sp.
GGTGCCTCGTCCATCATGGGCTCGATCAACATCATCGTGACCATCCTGAACATGCGCGCGCCCGGCATGACGCTGATGAAGATGCCGATGTTCTGCTGGACCTGGCTGATCACCGCCTACCTGCTGATCGCCGTGATGCCGGTGCTGGCTGGCGCCATCACCATGACCCTGACCGACCGTCACTTCGGCACCTCCTTCTTCAACGCCGCCGGCGGCGGCGACCCGGTCATGTACCAGCACATCTTCTGGTTCTTCGGCCATCCGGAGGTGTACATCATGATCCTGCCGGCCTTCGGCATCGTGTCGCAGATCATCCCGGCCTTCTCGCGCAAGCAGCTGTTCGGCTACGCTTCGATGGTGTACGCCACCGCGTCCATCGCGATCCTGTCGTTCATCGTCTGGGCGCACCACATGTTCACCACCGGCATGCCGGTGACCTCGCAGCTGTTCTTCATGTACGCCACCATGCTGATCTCCGTGCCGACCGGCGTGAAGGTCTTCAACTGGATCGCGACCATGTGGAAAGGCTCGATGACCTTTGAAACCCCGATGCTGTTCTCGGTCGGCTTCATCTTCGTGTTCACCATGGGCGGCTTCACCGGCCTGATGCTGGCGGTGACCCCGGTCGACATCCAGCTGCAGGACACCTACTACGTGGTGGCGCACTTCCACTACGTGCTGGTGGCAGGCTCCCTGTTCGCGCTGTTCGCGGGCTTCTACTACTGGGCGCCGAAGTGGACCGGCCACATGGTCAACGAAACCATGGGCAAGCTGCACTTCTGGCTGTCGCTGATCACCTTCAACATCACCTTCTTCCCAATGCACTTCCTGGGCCTGGCCGGTATGCCGCGTCGCTACGCTGACTACCAGGCGCAGTTCACCGACTTCAACTCGATCGCCACCATCGGCGCCTTCGGTTTCGGTCTGTCCCAGGCATTCTTCCTGTTCGCCGTGGTCCTGCCGACCATCCGCGGCGGCAAGAAAGCGGAAGCCAAGCCATGGGAAGGTGCGGAAGGCCTGGAGTGGACCGTGCCGTCGCCGGCGCCGTTCCACACCTTCGAAACGCCGCCAACCGTCAAGTAAACCGTTTTTCGGGGGCGGCTGGCCCGCCCCCTTGGGAAGCAGCAAATGTCTGATCCGAAGAAGCCGAACAACATGCGCCTGGCCCTGATCCTGGGGTCGGTGGCACTGGTGTTCTTCGCGGCAGTGATCGCGAAACGCTGGATCCTCGGCGCTTAAGGGAGTCAATGCGTGAGCACCGGGGATTCCAACCGCAAGATGCTGGGCAAGCTGCTGGTGATTGCGGTGATGATGTTCGGATTCGGTTACGCGCTGATTCCGGTTTATAAGCACTTGTGCGAGGTGCTCGGCATTAATGTGCTGACACAGCGCGACGGCGATGCCGACCCGGCCAATACCCAGGTCGACAAGACCCGCAGCATTACCGTGGAGCTGGACAGCAACGTGCAGGGCACGCTGCGTTTCCGCCCCACCCAGAACAGCATTACCGTGCATCCGGGCGAAATGGTGACCGTGGTGTACGAGGTGGTGAATAGCTTGCCGCGCCTGGTGAAAGCCCAGGCCATCCCGAGCTATACCCCGCAAAGCGTCACGCCGCATTTCAGGAAAGTGGAGTGCTTCTGCTTCAAGGAGCAGACCCTGAAGGCGAACGAGGCGCGGCAAATGCCGGTGATGTTCTACATCGATCCGGCGGTGCCAAAGGATATCAAGGTAATGACGATGTCTTACACCTTCTTCGAAATCGGTGGGATGGATAAGAAATCGTGAAGTCGTTCCTGTATTCGATGAAAGCAGTGCTGTGGTCGTTTGTGGGCCTGCGCCGCAAAGGCGATTTTGACCAGGATGAGCAGAAGCTGAGCATCTTCCACGTCATCCTCGCCGCCTTGCTGGGCGCGGCCCTGTTTATCGGCCTGCTGGTATCGATCGTCAAACTGGTAGTTCCAAAGTAAAATTCGCAAGATAATTGGGGAGAACAAGATGAGCTCTAACAACGCCGCGGCACCGTACTACTTTGTGCCTGGTCCATCCAAGTGGCCGATGTTTGCAGGTATTTCCCTGCTGGTCACCATGATTGGCGCCTCCGCCTGGGTCAACGATGCCGCCTGGGGCATGGCGGTCTGCCTGGCCGGTATCGGCATGACCCTGGCCGTGCTGTACTTCTGGTTCGGCGACGCCATTTCCGAGTCGGAAAAAGGCCTGTACTCCAAGCGTATCGACGTGTCCTACCGCTGGTCGATGGGCTGGTTCATTTTCTCGGAAGTGATGTTCTTCGGCGCCTTCTTCGGTGCGCTGTACTATGCCCGTTCCATCACCTTCCCATGGCTGGCCGACCTGGACCACAAGCTGATCTGGCCGGACTTCAACGGCGCCTGGACCAATAGCGTTGGCCCGGCCGGCACCGTCGATTCCTACACCCCGATGGGCCCGTTCCCGATCCCGACCATCAACACCGCGCTGCTGCTGGCCTCGGGCATGACCCTGACCATCTCGCACCACGCGCTGCAGGCGGCCAACCGTTCCAAGGCCATCTTCTGGCTGGCGGCCACCGTGCTGCTGGGCGCCGTGTTCATGGGCTTCCAGGCCTACGAGTACATGCACGCGTACAGCGACCTGAACCTGAAGCTGACTTCCGGCATCTACGGTTCCACCTTCTTCATGCTGACCGGCTTCCACGGCTTCCACGTGACCATGGGCGCGATCATGCTGTCGGTGGTGCTGTACCGCCTGATCCGCGGCGACATGAGCGCCGAACACCACTTCGCCTTCGAAGGCGCGGCCTGGTACTGGCACTTCGTGGACGTGGTCTGGCTGGGCCTGTACATCGTCGTGTACTGGATGTAAGACGCAGGTATAATTTACCCGCGAAAAAAAGCCGCATCTGCACAGAGCGCGACCTGGGTCGCGTTCTGGCTGAGGCGGCTTTTTTGTATCTGGCGCGGACGCCGTGGATTCAGCGGATGCCGGTCGGCTTGATGTAGCCCAGCTTGGCCAGCACCAGGATGGTGACGAACAGGAAGATCGAGAAGCCCACGCGCAGCGCGAAGGCGCGCACCATCTTCGGGTTGGCCGATTTGCTGCGCATCATGCTGATGAAGGCCGAGGCCAGGCTGCCGATGATCAGCACGAAGGCGACGGCGACGAAGTATTTCATGGCAATTAAGTAGGAACTAAGGAAGATAAGGTCTCATTGTATGGCATTCCGCTTTCGGCTGATCCCCTTCCTGGCGACGCTGGTCCTGGTCGCCATCGGCATTGGCGCCGGGCGCTGGCAGGATGGCCGCGCGGCGCAGAAGCTGGCGCTGGAGGCGCGCCTGGCGGCCGGCAACGCGGCGCCGCCGCTGCTGCTGGGCGCGGCGCCCGTGGCGGCGGCCGAGGTCGAGTTCCGCCGCGTGCGCCTGGAGGGCGAGTGGGTGGCCGGCTGGCCGGTCTACCTCGACAACCGTCCGCACGGCGGGCGCCCGGGCTTCTACCTGCTGATGCCCTTGCGCCTGGCCGGCAGCGACATGCATGTGCTGGTGGCGCGCGGCTGGCTGCCGCGCGATATGGCCGACCGCAGCAAGCTGCCCCCGTATGCAACGCCGGCGGGACCGGTGCTGGTGGAAGGCATCGCGCGCCGCGCGCCGGGCCACGTCATGCAGCTGGGCGAGGCGCCCCGGCTGGCGCCGGGCGCCATCGTGCAGAATGCCGATGCGGCGGCGCTGGCGGCGGCAACCGGCTGGAAGTTCCAGCCCCTGGTGGTGGAGCAGGCGACGGCCGATGCCGCGGCGGGCGACACGCTGGTGCGCGACTGGCCGGCGCCGGCGCTGGGTGTGGACAAGCATAAGGGTTACGCCTTCCAGTGGTATGCGCTGGCGGCGATGGCAGTTCTTTTCTTTGTATTCACTGGGTTGAGAAAAAGTGCAAAACACGAATCAAGTCGATAACCAGCGCCGGCGCGGCCGCTGGAGCATGTTTGCGGTGCTGCTGGTGTGCGCGGCACCGATCATCGCCTCCTACATCACTTATCACTTCATCAAGCCGGAAGGGCGCACCAACTACGGCGACCTGCTCGACCCGCGCCAGTACCCGATCCCGGCCATGGCCAGCACCACGCTGGACGGCAAGCCGCAGAAGCTGGAAGACTTCAAGGGCAAGTGGATCATGGTCAAAGTGGGCGGCTCGGCCTGCGACCAGAAATGCCAGGACATGCTGTTCATGATGCGCCAGCTGCGCACCATGCAGGGCAAGGAGGCCGACCGCATCGAGCGCGTCTGGCTGATCACCGACAACGAGCCGCTGGAAACCTTCATGCTGCGCGTGAACGACGGCACCCGCTTCCTGCGCGCGCCGGCCGACGCGGTGGCCAAGTGGCTGCCGCTGGAGCAGGGCGGCAAGGTGGAGGAGCATATCTTCCTGATTGACCCGCTGGGCAACCTGATGATGCGCTTCCCGAAAGATGCCGATCCTTCCAAGGTAAAGAAGGACATCTACAAGCTGCTCAAGGCTTCGGCCATCGGCTAAGGCGGGCGCGATGGACCACAACTCCCTTGCCCATATGGCGATTACGGCGCTGCTGGTGGCGCTGCTGCCGCTGGCCATCGTCTGGACCTCGAAGGACATCAACAAATACCGCAAGCTGGTCTGGATCGGCGTCTTCATCGCCTTCGACCTGATCGCGTTCGGCGCTTTCACGCGCTTGACCGATTCCGGCCTGGGCTGCCCCGACTGGCCGGGCTGCTACGGCGAAGCCAATCCATTCATCGCGCACGAGCAGATCGTCGCGGCCGAAAAGCTGATGCCGACCGGTCCGGTGACCGTGGCCAAGGCATGGATCGAAATGATCCACCGCTACCTGGCCATGGTCATCGGCATCATGATCATGGCGATGGCGATCGTCGGCTGGTGGCGGCGCGACCGGCGCACGGCCTGGTACGCGACCTTCCTGCTGTTCTGGGTGTGCGTGGTGGGCGCCTTCGGCGCGCTGACGGTGACCATGAAGCTGCAGCCGATCATCGTGACCGGCCACCTGCTGCTGGCCATGTCGCTGTTCGCCCTGCTGGCCTGGTTCGGCGGGGCGCAGGATCAGGCCACCGCGCCCATGCTGCCGGACCTTATGAACCGCGACCGGCTGCGCCGCATCCGCCTGTGGAGCGTCGCCTCCGGCCTGGTGCTGGTGGTGCAGCTGGCGCTGGGGGCCTGGGTCAGCACCAATTACGCGACCCTGGCCTGCACCGAGTTCCCGAAATGCGCCGGCGTCTGGGTGCCGGAAATGGACTTCGAGCACGGCTTCCACCTGTGGCGCGAGCTGGGCAAGACGGCGGCCGGCCATTACCTGCCGTTTTCCGCCCTGACCGCGATCCATTGGGTGCACCGCAACTTCGCCCTGGTGGTGGTGCTGGTGCTCGGCCTGACCGCCTGGCAGGCGTGGCGCATCAACGGCTTGCGCAAGCATGCGCGCTGGATCGCCGCGGTGCTGGCGCTGCAGGTGTTTACCGGCCTGGCGACCATCTATTTCAACTTCCCGCTGGCCATCGCGGTGGTCCACAACGCGGGGGCGGCGGCCCTGGTGCTGTTGCTGACCATGATAAACTACCGGGCTAAGTACCTCGCTGCTCCCGCATACCAATAACAATGAAATCTTCCACCTCCCGCATGGCCCAGTATTGGGCGCTGACCAAGCCGCGCGTGACGCAGCTGGCCGTGTTCTGCGCCGTGATCGGCATGTTCCTGGCGACCGACGGCATGCCCGACTGGCGCGTGGTGATCGCGGCCACGGCCGGCATCTGGCTGCTGTCCGGCGCGGCGTTCGCCGTCAACTGCCTGGCCGAGCGCGAAATCGACGCGCGCATGGCGCGCACCGCGCGCCGCCCGATGGCGATGGGCGACATCACGGTGCCGCAGACCGTGGTGTTCTCGCTGGTGATCGGCGGCGCCGGCATGTGGATCCTGCACGAGCTGGTGAACCCGCTGACCGCCTGGCTGACCCTGGTGACCTTCGTCGGCTACGCCGTGATCTACACCATGATCCTGAAGCCGGCCACGCCGCAGAACATCGTGATCGGCGGCCTGTCCGGCGCCATGCCGCCGGCCCTGGGCTGGGCCGCCGTCGCCAACGACGTGCCGATGCAGGCCTGGCTGCTGGTGCTGATCATCTTCGTCTGGACCCCGCCGCATTTCTGGGCCCTGGCCATGTACCGCAAGGCCGACTACGAGCGCTCCGGCCTGCCGATGCTGCCGGTGACGCACGGCATGGGCTTCACCGCCTTCCACATCTGGCTGTACTCGATCATCCTGGCCGCCACCACCTTGCTGCCGTTCGCGGTGAAGATGAGCGGCCTGATATACCTGGCCAGCGCGGTGGTGCTGAATGCGGTGTTCCTGTATTACGGCTGGCGCATCTACAAGCACTACAGCGATATCGTGGCGCGCAAGGCCTTCACCTGGTCCATCATCTACCTGTCGCTGCTGTTCGCGGCGCTGCTGGTCGACCACTACTTCAAGTTCTGACCATGAAAAAACTGTTTGCGGCACTGTGCATGCTGGCGGCCCTGGCGGGCTGCGGCGACAAGCAGCTCAAATTCGAAAATACCGACCTGACCGGCCTTGGCTACGGCAAGGGCTTTGCGCTGAACGACCATAACGGCAAGCCGGTCACGCTCGACACCTACAAGGGCAAGGTGGTGGTGCTGTTCTTCGGCTTTACGCACTGCCCGGACGTGTGCCCGACCACCATGGCCGAAATGTCGGCGGTGATGAAGGAGCTGGGCCCGGACGCGGACAAGGTGCAGGTGCTGTTCGCCACCCTCGACCCCGAACGCGACACGAAGAAACTGCTGGCGCAATATGTGCCGGGCTTCGACCCGCGCTTCGTCGGCCTGTACGGCACGCTGGAGCAGACCGCCGCCACCGCCAAGGAGTTCAAGGTGTTCTACCAGAAGGTGCCGGGCAAGGCCGAGGGCAGCTACGTCATCGACCATACGGCCGGCAGCTACGTGTTCGACAAGAACGGCAAGATCCGCCTGTTCCTGCGCCACGGCGGCGGCACCGCGCCCATCGTGCATGACCTGAAACTGTTGCTGGCTGCTTAAGGTCACCCTAAGCTGAAATTTTGTTAAGCTGTGGGGCATGGAAAAACGATTTCAGCCCTATAGCCGCCTGGCAGCCATTGTCTTCCTCGTCATTGGCTGCCTGTACGTCCTGCGCCCCTTCCTGGCCGGCATCCTGTTCGCCGCCGCCATTGCCATCTCCTCCTGGCCGCTGTACCAGCGCCTGCTGTCCCGCCTGAACGACCGCCACACGCTGGCGGCGGCCGTCATGACGGCGTCGCTGATCATGGTGATCCTGCTGCCGCTGTCGCTGGTGACCTGGAATATTGCCGACAGCGTGACCCACTTCTACCACGGCGCGCGCGATGCGCTCGACTCCGGCCATGCCGAGCCGCCGGCCTGGCTGCGCCAGCTGCCGCTGGTGGGCGAGGCGGCCGACGCCTACCTGCGCCAGATCCTGAGCAGCAAGGAGGAGCTGGTGGGCGTGGCCAAGCGCTATATGGAACCAGCGCGCAATATCCTGCTGAACAGCGGCATCGTACTGGGCGCCGGCGTGGCCCAGGTCAGCCTGGCCGCCTTCGTCGCCTTTTTCCTGTACCGCGACGGCCACAATATCGTCGCCGCGCTGGAAACCGGGATGGACAAGATCATGGGCGAGCACGCGGTGGAAGTGGCGGAAACCGTCAGCCGCACGGTCACCGGCGTCATGTACGGCATGCTGGGCACGGCGCTGGCGCAGGCCGGGGTGGCCGCGATCGGCTTCCTGATTGCCGGCGTGCCGGCGGTGGCGCTGCTGTCGGTGGCCACCTTCATCTTCTCGCTGGTGCCGGTGGGACCGCCGCTGATCTGGGGCGGCGCCGCCATCTGGCTGTTCTCGCAAGGTCAGACCGGCTGGGGCATCTTCATGCTGGTCTACGGCATGGTGATCATCAGCGGCGTCGATAACGTGGTCAAGCCAATGCTGATTTCGCGCGGCTCCAGCCTGCCGTTCGCGCTGGTGCTGCTGGGGGTGATGGGCGGCGTGCTGGCCTTCGGCTTCGTCGGCCTGTTCATCGGCCCGACCCTGCTGGCGGTGGCCCTGGGCCTGCTCAGGAACTGGACCAAGGTAAAGCCGGTCGCGTAGCCAGGCTAGCGCGCCAGCATGGCCTGCGCCCGCTCCGGGCTGACATGGCGTTCCATGATGGCTTTGAGGGTGCCGTCGTCGCGCATGGCGCGCAGTGCCTGCTCCAGTTTGCCGGTGTGCGTTTCGGCGACCAGGCGCGAGACCACCATGGCGCCAATCACGTTTTCGCGCGGTACCAGGTCCAGCACGCGGAAACGCCCGGCCAGCGCTTTGTCGCGCTGCAGGACGTCGATATTGCTGCTTAACTGCAGGATGGCCTGTACCCGGCCGTGCTGGAACAGGCGCACCAGCGTGGCGTAGTCGGGCGCTTCGAACACGCGGCCCTGCTGGCGCAGGCGCTCCAGCCAGCTGTCGTAGCTGGCGCCATGCTTGAAGCCTTTGATCACGGCCACCTTGAGCTCGGGCTGGGCGGCGATCTGTTCCAGGGTGGTGGCGCTGCGCGCCGCCTCATTGCGCAGCAGGAGCATATTGCGCGCCTGCAGGTAGGGTGTGAAGCGGGCGAAGGTTTCGCGCTCCGCTGTGGGGATGCCGGACATGGTCATGTCCAGCGTGCCTTCCTTCAGCATGGTCCAGATGCGGATGCGCGAATCGCGCGTCATGCGCAGCTCGCAGCCGGTGCGGCGCGCCAGCTCGTCGACGATATCCTTGTCGATGCCGGCCCACTGCTCGCCCTGGCGGTAGTACAGGGCACCGTGCTCGTACATGGCCACGGTCAGCGGGCCGCAGCCGGCGGCCGTGGCGTGGCCGGCGCCCGCCAGGCAGGCGAGGACGGCGGCAAGGGCGGCGGGGGCGCGGCGCAGCGGCATATCAGTCCTGTTCGTCCGATTCCGGCGGCAGGTTGCGCGGGATGACCTTGACCAGCAGGATGCGCGGGCCGTTCATCTTCTTCACCACCAGGTCGAAGGCGTCGAACTCGACGCGCTGGCCCTGTTTCGGGATGTCGCCCAGCTTCAGCATGATCAGGCCGCCCACCGATTCCACTTCTTCCAGGCCCATTTCTTCATTCTCGATGTCGACGCCCAGCGTACGTTCGAGCGAGAAGATGGGCAGGCTGGCCTTGCCGACCAGGGAACCGTCGGGCTGCTTCAGCCAGTCGTTCTCGTTGAGGCGGAACTCGTCGTGGATCTCGCCGACCATCGCGCCCAGCAGGTTGTCCAGGGTCAGGAAGCCGACCGGGCGCTTGCCCTTCTCGCCGATCAGGGCGAAGTGCGGCGCGCCGTCCTTGAAGCGGCGGAACAGTTCCAGCGCCGGGGTGCGGGCCGAGATGGTTTCCACCGGGCGCAGGAAGCTGGACAGGTTCTTGATGTCCTTGCGCGACTGCAGCGCAAAGAACAGGTCTTTCAGGTGCACCACGCCCAGCACGGTGTCGCCTTCCTCGTCGAAGTAGGGATAGCGGCTGAAACGGTTGCGCACCACGGTGTCGAGGTTGTCGTCGATCGAGCGGTCGGCGTGCAGCGCGATCACTTCATTGATCGGGCGCATCAGGTCGGCCACGCGCAGCTGCGAGAAGTCGAGCGAGTTGGCCAGCACGTTGCGTTCATCCTTGTTGAAGGCTTCGCCCGGCTGGCTGGTGCGCAGGATCAGCTTCAGCTCCTCGGTCGAGTAGTGCGACTCGTGGCCGCCCGCTTCGCCCAGGCCGGCCAGGCGCAGCACCCAGTTGGCGCTCTGGTTCAGCAGCCAGATGGCGGGGTACATGGCCCAGTAAAAGGCGTACAGTGGAATGGCGCACCACAGTGCGGCCGCTTCCGGGATGCGGATGGCGAGCGACTTCGGCGCCAGCTCGCCGACCACGATGTGCAGGAAGGAAATGGTGACGAAGGCGAACACGAAGGAAATGCCGTGCACGATTTCCGGCGACGTGATGCCGATGAGTGTCAGGAGCGGTTCCAGCAGGCCGGCAAAGGCCGGTTCGCCGACCCAGCCCAGGCCGAGCGAGGCAAGCGTGATGCCCAGTTGGCAGGCGGACAGGTAGGCGTCGAGGTGGCCGTGGACCTTGGCCAGGATGCGGCCGCGCAGGCCCTGGGTCTTGGCGATGGCGCGCACGCGGGTGCGGCGCAGGGTGACGATGCTGAATTCTGCGGCGACGTAAAAGCCGTTCAGTGCTACGAGGAAGAGTGCGAAAATGACCAGTAAAAGGTTGTCCATATGCGCCCTAAGGCGGGTAGTCGAAACCTCTATCTTATCCGACGCGGCCTGCCTTCCGCAGATTTTTGGAGATTTCCTTCGGGAAATCCCGCAGCATCAGCTCCACCATCGGGTGGCTGATGCGGCGCTCGCTGGAGATGGCGTAGAACTGTTCGCGCAGTTCCGGCGCCGGCCCGACCGGCAGGGCGCCGAACTGCTCGAGCATGTCGGCGGCCAGCGCGGCCGGGGCGAAAAACATGCCCATGCCGCTGCGGCCGAAGGTGTTGAGCATGGCGCTGTCCTCGAATTCGCCCACCACGTCGGGCCGCACGCCGTGCTCCAGCAGCCAGGCGTCGATGCGCTCGCGCAGGGCTGTATTGCGCGTCGGCAGCAGCAGCGGCGCGCCATGCAGGCTGGCCGGGAAGCCCTTGCCATACTGGCGCGCCAGGGCGCGCACGCCGAACAGCTGCATCTCGCTTTCGCCCAGCAGGTGGCTGAACACGCGCAGCGAGGCGCCGGCGCGCACCGGGCGGTCGGTCAGCACCACGTCCAGCTTGTGCAGGGCCAGTTCGGCCAGCAGGAAATCGAACTCGCCCTCGGTGCACACCAGGCGCACCGGCGTATCGGGCGGCAGCGCCGCCTGCAGGTAGTGCGCCGCAATCAGCTTGGGCATGGAATCGGAGATGCCGACCGCCAGGCGCACCTTGCCGGCGTCGACTTCCTGCAGCGCCTCCTGCATGCGGTCGCCCAGCTGGAAGATCTGCTCGGCGTAGGTGAGGGCGACGCGCCCGGCCTCGGTCGGCACCAGGCGGCGCCCCTGCTGGGTCAGCAGGGACTTGCCGACCTGCTGCTCGAGCGCCGCCAGCTGGGTGCTGACGGTCTGGATGGCCAGGCCCAGGCGCTCGGCGGCGCGCGTCACGCTGCCCTCGGCAGCCACCATGCGGAAGAAATAGAGGTGGCGGAAATTCAGGCCGGTGGTTTTCATGGTTCGGTTTTTTCGAAGTAATGCTTCGATTATCTTCTATTTTTAAAACATCGTGCTAGCCTTAAACTGGCAGGATTATTCGACTATAAAAAGGGGAAAACCTATGAAGCACTTCAGAATATCGTTCCTGGTCTCCTTCATCTGCCTGGCCGTCGCCGGCTGGTGGGGCTACCAGCATACCGGCTGGAGCGGCATGTTTGCCGCCTTGTGGATCGCCTTCATCCTGAGCGTGATGGAAGTATCGCTCTCGTTCGACAATGCCGTGGTCAACGCCTCCGTCCTGAAAACCTGGGACGAGTTCTGGCAAAAGCTGTTCCTCGGCGTCGGCATCATCATCGCGGTGTTCGGCATGCGCCTGGTGTTCCCGCTGGTGATCGTGGCGGTGGCCGCCGACCTCAGCATCCCGGACGTGTGGACGCTGGCGATCAACGACCCGAAACAGTTCTCGACCCACCTGACCAACCACCACGCGGAGGTGGCGGCGTTCGGCGGCATGTTCCTGCTGATGGTGTTCCTGAACTTCATCTTTGACCATGAGAAGCAGATGCACTGGCTGGGCAATGTCGAGCGCAAGCTGGGCGCGCTGGGCAAGGTGTCCTCGATTGCGATCATGATTTCCATGGGCGTGCTGCTGGGCGCACTGGGCATCGTCGACGAGTCGCAGAAGTTCATCGTGCTGGTAGCCGGCATGTGGGGCCTGCTGATCTACGTCGGCGTCGATGCGCTGTCGACCTGGCTGGAGAAGGAAGAAGAAGGCGGCGTGAATGCCGGCGAAATGGTCAAGCGCGGCGGTATCGGCGGCTTCCTCTACCTGGAGGTGCTGGATGCATCGTTCTCCTTCGACGGCGTGATCGGCGCGTTCGCCATCACCAGCGACGTCGTGATCATCATGCTGGGCCTGGCGATCGGCGCGATGTTCGTGCGCTCGATGACCGTCTACCTGGTGCACAAGGGCACGCTGGAAGAATACGTCTACCTGGAGCACGGTGCGCACTACGCGATCGGCATCCTGGCCGTGATTATGCTGGCGAGCATGAAGTTCCATATTCCGGAAGTGATTACCGGCCTGATTGGTGTGGCATTCATCGTGGCCTCGCTGTGGTCCTCGATCCGCCACAAGAAACTTGAACTGAAAGCCTGAGGAAACATGACGACATTTACCGTAACCGGGGATATCGACCCCTTCCTGCAAGTCTCGATGCAACGCGGCGAGCGCATCTTCTGCGAGTCGAACGCGATGGTGATGATGGATGCCACGCTCGAACTGAAAGGCAAGATGCGCGGCGGCCTGGGCGGCGCGCTGATGCGCTCCCTGGCTAACGGCGAATCCTTCTTCCAGCAAAACATCGAAGCGACCGGCGGTGACGGCACCTGCCTGCTGTCGCCCAACCTGCCGGGCGCCATGCGCGTGCTGGAAGTGGGCGCGCAGCAGTACATGATCAGCGACGGCGCATTTGTCGCCGCCAGCAGCGGCGTCGACCTGAAAGTGCGCACGCAGAACGTCGGCAATGCGCTGTTCGGCCAGAGCGGCGGCTTTTTCGTCACCGAATCCGCCGGCCAGGGCCAGCTGGTGGTGTCCGGTTTTGGCGCCCTGCATGAAGTGCAGGTGGAGCCGGGCAGGGAAGTCGTGATCGACAATGCCCACGTCGTGGCCTGGGATAGCGCGCTGCGCTACGACTTGGCCGTAGCGACCCGCTCCAGCGGCGGCCTGCTGGGCAACCTGGTCAACTCGGTGACCAGCGGCGAAGGCATGGTGCTGCGCTTCTCCGGCCGCGGCAAAGTGCTGATCTGCTCGCGCAACCGCGAAGCTTTCGTGGCCTGGATGATGTCGCGCCAGACCAGCTGAAACGATTTACCTCCGTTTAACGCCCCCATGGCGTTCTTCCTTGCGGTGGTCCTGGCAACAGGCCACCGCTTTTTTTATGTCCATACCTGGGGGCAGGCCCCGCCATGCGGCTACTGCAGGAGCAGCATGCCGCCGTTGTACAGGGCGTGCGCCAGCATCGGCGCCAGCAGCGATTTGCTGCGCTCCGCCGCGTAGGCGGTGCACAGGCCGAGCACAAACACGGGCAGCATGGCGAGCGGCGGGTGGATGACGGCGAACAGGGCGGCGCTGGCCGCCATGGACGCCGCCAGCGGCAGCGAGCGGCGCAGGCCGCCGAACACCTGGCCGCGGAAAATGAATTCTTCGAACACCGGCGCGGCCAGCACCGCCAGTGGCGCCAGCCAGGCCAGGGCAACCGGCGGCGGCGCGGCGGGCGCCAGGCTGGCGTGGCGCAGGAAGGCCAGCCAGAGCGCCCCGGCGGCCAGCGCCGGCAAGGCCATGGCCACGCCCCACGCCAGCACGCTGCGCCAGGCGCCGCGCCACGCACCTTGCCACAAGCGCGGCACGCCGCTGGCGCCGCTGCGCCAGTAGAGCAGGCGCGCCAGCCCGTACACCAGGGCGCCGGCGGCGGCGAAGGCGAAGGTCACCGTCTGCAGCGAGAGCGGCTTGCCGGCCAGGTGCAGGGCGCCGGCCAGCAGCAGCTGCAGCAGGAAGAACAGGATGGCGGCCATGATGCCGTCCGATGCCGACACGCGCGGCGGCGGCGCGGCGCTGGGGTCCAGCAGGTAGGGCAGGCTATCCTTTGCGCGCTGCCATAGCGACAGCGCCAGGGCGCTCAACAGCACGATGGTGGCCAGCCGCACATGCCATTCGCGGCTGTTCAGCGCGTAGGTGTAGAGCGAGGACAGCAGCAGGTAGGCGTAGGCGAAGGTGGGACGCACGCGCGCATGCATGTCTTGCGCCAGCGGGTCGCAGGCCCACACGCCCAGTGCCACCGCGATGGTGGCGAAGAGCGGTATGCCGGCCACGACCAGCACGAACTGCGCCAGCAGCGCACCATCCGCCGGTACGCCGAACCACAGCCCCATGCCGAACACCGCCAGTGGATAGAGCAGGGCCAGCACCGACCAGAGCTGCGCCTTCTCGGCCAGCATGGCGCCGATGCTGCGCGGGTAGGTGTACAGCATCCATAAGGCGTGTCCCTCGGTGTTGATGGTCTGGAAGGCGGACAGCATCAGCACATACGCGCCCAGGCCGAAGGCGACCGAAGACAGCAGGGCCGGATTGGTGAGGAACTCGCCCATGTCCTGCACCTGGCCGTTCAGCACCAGCTGGCTGCCGAAAATGATCAGGGGGATCAGCAGGCTTTGCACCAGGAAGTTGCGGTCGCGGCCGAGCAGGCGCAGCTCGCGCCGTTGCAGCGGCGTGCCGATGGCGAGGCGCATGGCGTTTGAGCCGGGGCGCGCGGCGCTGCGGCTGGCGTCGCGGCCAGCTTCGCGCGAGCCGCTGGCCACCACGCCGTTGGCCAGCAATGCTTGCAGCAGGCGCAGGCCGAACCAGAGCAGCAGCGCCGTTTGCGCCGCCAGCAGCGCGCCCAAGCCCAGCGCCTGCCAGGCATTGCGTGCATTCAGTGCCTGCATGGCCAGGCCGGGCGGGGTCCACAAGGGCCAGGCCGGGAATTGCGCGGCCCAGTCCAGGGTCAGGGTGGCGGTCGGCATCGCCAGCGACATGGCCAGGTACATCAGCGGCATGCTGGCCACCGAGGCGACGGCCTGCAGGTTGCGCAGCTGGGACGGCGCCAGGCGCAGGCGCAGCCCGGTGTCGGCGACCGTGCGCAGGGTGGCGGCGCAGGCCAGCAGCGGCAAGGTGCAGGCTGCGCCCAGCAGCGGCGCGCTCCAGCGGTAGCCGGAATGCCAGGCCACCGCCGTGCACATCGGCCACAGCGCGAGGATGCCGGTGGGATTGGCCAGCGTACGTTCGGCAATGCGCGCCAGCAGCAGCGTGCTGCGCTGCATGGGCAGCGTGACCAGCCATTCCAGGTCCCAGTCCGGCTGTGCCAGTTCCTTGCTCCCCAGTGGCAGCAGGAAGGCGATGGCGAACAGAAGGCTGGCCTGCATCACCACCGCCTGCATCAGCACCGGCTGGAAGGGCGCCGCCTGCAATTCCTTGCGCGCCACGCGCATGCCGGCCAGCGGCGCCGAGCCGTGCGTGCTGGCCGCGCACTGGCTGCCGGTCGGCAGGCGGCACTGCATGTTCAGCAGCGCCGTGCTGGCGGTGTTCAGGAAGGCGAGCAGCATGAAGACGGACAGCAGCGCGGCCACGATCCAGCGCGCGCTTTTCTTGGCGGGCGTGGCCTGGCGGCTGGCGCCGGACCGCCCCTTGCGCAGGCGCAGGCCGTTGGCAATGTTCAGCAGGCGCAGCAAGCGCAGTCGGGCCAGCAGCCAGAATGCACGGGGTGCGCTGGGCAGCTCCATCATGCCGCCAGGCTGTCTTCGTCCGTGAATTTGAGGAACAGCTCTTCCAGCGTGCTGTTGTCGCTGCTGGCGCCGCGCAATTCCTCCAGCGTGCCGGTGGCGACCAGGGCGCCACGGTTGATGATGCCGACGCGCTTGCACATGCGCTGCGCCATGTCGAGCAGGTGGGTGGAAACGAAGATGGTCTTGCCGGCGGCGGCGCTGGCGACCAGGCGGTCCTGCACTTCGCGCGCGGCGCGCGGATCGAGGCCGTTGATCGGCTCATCGAGGATCAGCACGGCCGGGTCGTGCACCAGGGCGCACGCCAGGCCAAGCTTCTTCTTCATGCCCATTGAGTAGTTGACGGCGAATTCCTCGGCCACGTCCTGCAGCGCGAATTCCTGCAGCAGCTGCGCCGCGCGCTCGACGGCGTCGCGGCGCGCCATGCCGTGCATCTCCGCCACGAACTGCAGGATTTCGCGCCCGCGCAGGAAGTCGTAGAAGATGGGATTGTCGGGCAGGTAGCCAACGTGGCGTTTGACCTGCGCGGCATCGGCCTGGCAATCAAGGCCATCGACCAGCACGCGGCCGGCGCTCGGCACCAGGATGCCCATCATCATGCGGATGGTGGTGGTCTTGCCGGCGCCGTTCGGTCCAAGGAAGCCAAACACTTCGCCGCGCCGCACGCTCAGCGTCAGCGGCTGCACGGCGGGAAAATCGCCGTAGTGCTTGGCCAGTCCCTGGAATTCGATCATGGCCGCAGGCTCTTGCCGATGCGGTCGGTGCGCGGCATCCAGTTGCTGGTGATGTCGGCCGAGACCAGGATGCGTTCGGCGCGCCCGATCAGCAGTTCGCGCGGCACGAAACCGATGAAGCGCGAGTCGCGGCTGTTGTTGCGGTTATCGCCCAGCATCAGGTACTGCCCCTGCGGTACGGTGACCGGCCCGAAGTCGCGCTTGGCCGCCACTTGCGGCAAGACCTGGATGCTGTAGCTGGCGCTGGCATTGTGTTCGCGCAGCTGCAGCGCCTGCAGGTCGCCGACCTGCTCGATGTGCTCGACGGCGTCGCCCAGCACGGCGTATCCGGCTTCCTTGCCATTGATGACCAGGCGTTCGTCGCGGATTTCGACGCGGTCGCCGGGTAGGGCGGCCACGCGCTTGATCAGGCGCGTGCGGTCCTGCGGCGAGAAGAAGGTGACGACGTCGCCGCGCTGCGGCTCGCCCAGGCGGCTGACCGAGATATCGGTCAGCGGCACTTTCAGGTCATAGGCGACGCGGTTGACGAACACCACGTCCCCTTCCAGCAGGTTGGGGTGCATGGAGGCCGAGGGGATCGGGTTCCAGTCGGCGATGGCGCTGCGGAACACGCCGAGCGTCAGCAGGAAGACGATGAAGCCCTTGTTCTCGCGGATGAATTTTTTCACGACTGGAGTCTCCGGTAGGTTCAGGAAACGTCATCATCTTAGCAAAATCTTAAGCGCCGCTTAGCCCAAAGGCGGCCAGCATCTGGCGCTGGCCCCGGGGCGGCAGCTGCAGCGCGCGGCTGTCCAGGTCCTGCTCGACCCAGCCGCGTTGCAGCGCCAGTTGCAGCAGTGCCGCACCGAGCGCGCCGCCCAGGTGCGGCTTGCGTTCGCTCCAGTCCAGGCAGGGACAGGCAAAGCGGCGGCGCAGCTTGCGCAGGGCGGGCAGGTCCAGCCCGAGCTGGGCGAACTGCTGCTCGCCTTGTGCGCTGAGCTCATAGCCGTCGGCGGCATCGGCCAGCCAGCCCTGCGTTGCGAAATGGTCGTGCAGCCTGACCGCCACGCTGCCGGCCATATGATCGTAGCAGGTGCGCGCGTGGCGCAGGCGGTCGGGCGTGCTGGGCTTGAAGGCGGCGCGTGGCGTGCCGGCAACGACCAGCAGCGCCTCCAGCGCCGCGGCCACTTCCTGGCTGGCGAGCTGGTAGTAGCGGTGTTTGCCTTGCGCCAGCTGCACCAGCAGCTGTTCCTCCTTCAGGCGCGCCAGGTGGGCGCTGGCGGTGGACGGGCTGACTTCGGCCACGACCGACAGTTCGGTGGCGGTGCGCGCGTGGCCGTCGAGCAGGCAGCACAGCATGCGGGCGCGCGCGGGCTCGGCGATGGCGCCGGCGATGCTGGCCAGTTTGGAATCCATAGTTCGTTTGCGGGCGAATTGTGTGTGTCGGTTTTTCAGGATACTGCAATTTCTTGAACGATGCCGAAGGATTCGATATGCAGGAACTGGAATGGGATGCCGGGCGCGGCGTGTGGCTGGCCGCCGGCGCGGCGCTGGTGGAGCAGGTGCTGGAGCATCCCGGCTTGCGCGTGCGCCCGCCGGCCGAAGCGGTGCCGCTGGCGCTGGCAGGCGGCAGCGCGGGCGAAGTGTTCGGCGCGCTGGTGCGCATGAACGACGGCGAGCGCCATGCGGCGCCCCGGCTGGCCCTGCAGCGTGCGCTCGCCGCTTTCGCGCAGCCTGCCGCCCCGCCTGCTTCCGCCAGCATGGCGCAGCAGCGGGCGCGCCTGGTGGCGGGCCGCCTGCTGGCGCAAGGCTGCAGCTACCGGGCCTGGACTTTTGACGCGCCGGTCAGCACCGTGGCCAGCCTGCTCGGCTTCGCCGATGCGCAACTGCCGGCTGTGGCGCGCTGGATGGGCGATTTCGTGGCCTGCCTGTCCCCGCTCAGCAGCGCGGCGCAGATCGCGGCGGCGCATGCCGCCAGCCTGCGCCTGCTGGCCGCCATGCGCGCACTGCTGCAGGCGGCGCCGGCCGGGTCGCTGGCTGCCGCCGTGGCGCAGGAAGCGCAGGCGGCGGGCTGGCGCAACGACCACGCCATCCTCGCCAACCTGGTCGGCCTGCTGTCGCAAACCTACGAAGCCACGGCCGGCCTGCTCGGCAACTGCCTGGTCGCGCTGCAGCAGGGCGCTGACCGTGTCGACGCCGCGCAGCTGGTGGCGCAGGTGATGCGCAGCGACCCGCCTATCGTCAATACGCGCCGCTTCGCCGCCGAACGCTGCACCGTGGGCGGCGTGACAGTGGAAGCGGGGCAGGCGATACTGGTCATGCTGGGCGCGGCCCAGCGCGGCTTCGGCCATGGCCGGCATGCCTGTCCCGGCCAGCAGTTGGCGCGGCAGCTGGCCGCCGGCTGCATCGAAGCGCTGGGCAGCGCGCCGCTGCCGCAGCTGACATGGACCTACCGCGCCTCGCTGAACGCGCGCCTGCCGGAGTTTGAGCAATGATTGCCGTGATATTCGAAGTGACGCCCGCCGAAGGCTGCAAGGAAGCCTACCTGGATATTGCCGCCAGCCTGCGTCCGCTGCTGCAGCAGGTGGACGGCTTCCTCAGCATCGAGCGCTTCCAGAGCCTGAGCAACCCGGGCAAACTGCTGTCGCTGTCGTTCTTCCGCGACGAGCAGGCGGTGCTGCAATGGCGCCAGCTCGAAGCGCACCGCGCCGCCCAGCAAGCCGGGCGCGAACGCCTGTTTGCCGACTACCGGCTGCGCATCGCCAGCGTGGTGCGCGACTACGGCCTGCACGAACGCGCCGAAGCGCCCGCCGACAGCCGCGCGCGCCACGGCTGATCAGTGCCCGCGTTTTTGCACCAGGGCGCTGCCCACGCCATGGCGCTTGCCCTCGCTGACGGCGGTCACCGTGCCGTCCGGATTGAAGACGATGGCGTTGGCCGCGCCGATTTCCTCCGCTTTGGCCTCCCAGCGCTGGCCGAAGCTTTCCAGTGCTTTGGCCTGCGCGCTGCCGGCAAAGCCCGGCTCGATGGCGGTGGCCAGGCCGTTGCGCTCGGAGATGCGCGGCGCATCGAGCGCCTGCGGCATCGGCATGCCGAAGTCGATGTGGTTGACGATGGTTTGCAGCACGGTGGTGATGATGGTGCTGCCGCCCGGGCTGCCGATGGTGAAGGCCGGCTTGCCGTTGCGGAAGGCGATGGTGGGCGACATGCTGCTGCGCGGCCGTTTGCCCGCCTCCGGCACGTTCGGATGCGGACCCGTGAAATCGAAGTCCGTCATCTCATTGTTCAGGATGAAGCCATAGCCCGGCACCGTGATGCCGCTGCCGCCCCACGATTCGATGGTGAAGGTGTAGGCCACGATATTGCCCTCCTTGTCCGACACCGCCAGGTGGGTGGTATGCGCGCTTTCCGACAGCAGGCGCGCCTTGCCGGCGCTGGCCGGACGCAGGGGCACGCTCGGGTCCTGCTGGTAGGGATAGGGATCGCCCGCCTCGGCATGGTGGTGGGCGCGGGTCGGGTCGATCAGCTCGCGCCGGCGCGCCGCGTACTCCTTGCTCAGCAGGCCCGCCACCGGCGCATCCACATATTCGGGGTCGGCCAGGTAGGCATTGCGGTCGGCGAAGGCCAGGCGCGCCGCCTCCATATACAGGTGTTCCGCCTTGGCGCGCGGCATGGAGGCCAGGTCGAAGCCCTCCAGGATATTCAGCGCCTGTGCGATCGCCACGCCGCCGCTGCTTGGCAGCGGCATGCCCACCAGCTCATAGCCGCGGTAGGTGCTGCGCACCGGCTGGCGCCAGCGCGCCTCGTAGTTGGCCAGGTCGGCCAGGGACATCTTGCCGGCGCGCGCCGTGGCGCCGGCGGCAACCGGCGGCTGGTTGACGGTATCGACGATCGCCTGCGCCAGCTTGCCCGAATAGAAGGCTTTTACGCCGCCTTTGGCGAGCAGGCGGTAGGTCCGGGCCAGGTCTGGATTGCGCAGCAGCGTGCCTGCCGGCAGCGGCTTGCCATCCTTCATATACTGGGCGGCGGTAGCCGGAAACAAGGCGAACTTCTTCTCGTTCTCTTTCACCAGCGCGACAAAGTTGTCGTTGATGCGGAAGCCGTCCTGCGCCACCTTGATGGCGGGCGCCAGCACCTGCCTGAACGACATGGTGCCGTAGCGGTCCAGCGCATCGTGCCAGCCGCGCACCGTGCCCGGTACGCCGACCGCCATGCCGCTGGCGATCGCCGTGTCCTCATCGAGTGGCTTGCCTTCGGGCGCAAAGGCGGTGGTCTGGAACGCGGCCGGCGCCACTTCGCGATGGTCGAGGGTGATCACCCGCTTTTCGCGCGCCAGGTAGATCACCATGAAACCGCCGCCGCCAATGCCGCAGCTGAAAGGATCGGTCACGCCCAGCGCCGCCGCCGCCGCCACGGCCGCATCAACCGCATTGCCGCCCTTGTTCAGGATCGCCAGCGCCGCCTGCGAGGCCGGCTCGCTGATGGTGGCAACCGCGCCGCCGGTGCCGCTGGCGACCGGTGTCCTGGCCCAGGCCGGGACGCTGCAAGCCAGCGCAATGATGATGGTGGAAGTCAGGCGTCGGGGCAGGGCGGTTGGCGTCATGGGCGGCTAGCTGGGTTGCGATATGGACACCCGCAAGCTTACCCGATAATCCGGTGCCGTTGCCTTGAGGGCCGGCGGCTCGGCCGGCTGCACCCCTTCCAGGGTAAAGGTCAGGCCGTTGCGCGTGACCGATTTGCTGGCGCCCGGCATATCGTCAGCCAGCAGGAAGCTGGTGCTGCCCTGCTGGCCGGTCAGCACGAAGTTGTAGCTGATATAGCCGGCCCAGACACACACCGCGCCCTGCTTGCAGCGGCTGTCGTTCACGCGTTCCAGCTTGAGGGTGACGGCGGGCGCCAGCGTAACGGTTTCCCCCTGGGCCAGCACATAGCTGGCGCTGGTGCGCGGTGGCGGACGGTGGCTGGCTTGTGTGTCGTCGATGGCATTGCGGCTGGAACCGCAAGCGGCGGCAATGGCGAGGACCAGGCCCGCCATGCCAAGGCAGATCAGTCTTGGGTGCATGATGTTCTCCTCTGGCCTGAGGACAGCTTAGCAAATCGTCACGTATCGCGTTGCACTGTTGAGTCCATTCAACTGTTGAGTTCACTCAGCTGTAAAAATTCCCGACAATAAAAAAAGCGCCCCGCAGGGCGCCAGTTTTTGTTATTGCTTTTAGCAACTTATTTGATACGGCGGCGTACCATGCCCAGACCCAGCAGGCCGAGGCCCAGCAAGCCCAGGGAGGCTGGCTCCGGCAACTCCAGCGGCGGCAGCGGCGGATCCTGCGGGTTGGTCGGGATATCGTTGGCGCTGCGTGCCAGCAGGTCGATATCGGTATTGGCCGCGTTGTCGTGCACGTTGTAGGCCATCAGGGTGAACAGGTAGTCGGTGCCGGCATCCAGGGTGATGTCGTCGTAGTAGGACACCATGCCCGGGGCGCCGACGTCGGTCTGCTGCAGGCCGTTGATGAACAGCTTGAATTCGAAATTCTGCACGTTGCCGTTGTTGGGCGGCGCCAGGCCGAAATCAAAGGTGGTGGTGCTGGCGACGGCGACGTGCAGCTGGGCCATCTTTTCCAGCTCGGCCCAGACCCACATGCCCGGTCCGGGAGGATCCCATTTGATGTCGATATGCGAACCCACCGTGATCATGAAAGGATTGGCTGCGGTCTCGCCCGGTTTCGGCGGCGGGGCAGCGAACACGGAACCCACAGTCAGTACGCAAGCGGCGGTCACAAAGAGCTTTTTCAACATGGAAACCTCCTTTGGATTTTGACCAATATCCATGCATCAAACGTGCCTGCCGGGCTGCCACTAATTTAATCAATGACTTAGCATCAGCAAGCCATGACTTGCCAGATTGAATGTAAAAATTCTCGACATTAACTAACGATGAGAAAAGAAAAAGCGCCGTTCCTTGCGGTAACGGCGCTTGGCGGGGAGGGGCTGGATCAGATATAGGCGGCCAGCGAAGCTTTCATTTTCTTCAACGCCGCTGCCTCGATCTGGCGGATACGCTCGGCCGACACGCCGAACTCTTCCGCCAGCGCGTGCAGGGTGGCGCCGGAACCATCGTCATTGGCCAGCCAGCGCGCTTCCACGATGCGGCGCGAGCGCGCGTCGAGCTTGGACAGGGCGCTTTCCAGGCCTTCGGACTGCAGGCGCACCACCTGTTCCGCTTCCAGCACCTTGGTCGGCTCCATATTGTCGGAGGACAGGTAGGCGATCGGCGAGAACTTGTCGTCTTCGTCGTCGGACGGTGCTTCCAGCGCGATGTCGCGGCCGCTCAGGCGGGTTTCCATCTCGATCACGTCTTCGCGCTTCACATCCAGCGTACGGGCCAGCTCATCGATCTGCGCAGGCGACATGGCATCCAGGCCCTGTTTATGGCTGCGCAGGTTGAAGAACAGCTTGCGCTGTGCCTTGGTAGTGGCCACCTTGACCAGGCGCCAGTTCTTCAGGATGTACTCATGGATTTCCGCCTTGATCCAGTGCATGGCGTAGGACACCAGGCGCACGCCCTGGTCCGGGTCGAAGCGCTTGACTGCCTTCATCAGGCCGATATTGCCTTCCTGGATCAGGTCGCCGTGTGGCAGGCCATAGCCCAGGTAGCCGCGCGCGATCGACACCACCAGGCGCAGGTGGGAAGTGACCAGCTTTTCAGCGGCTTTGATATCGTTCTTTTCCTTCAGGCGATTGCCCAGCTCCACCTCTTCCTCATGCGACAGCATGGGCAGGCGGTTCACGGCCGAGATATAAGCGTCCAGGTTGCCCAGGCTCCCGCTGAAGCCAAGGGTCAGCGCGTTGCTGCCGGCAGGTACCAGTGCGTTTGTTGCGGTCATCTTATTTATCCTCGCTCGAAGGGAATACTTTTCAGAGTTACCAGCATGCACGATTGAGCTTAAATGATTCTTAACCTGAATCGTGCTGTTCATTAAACAAGCTGAACATATATTAGCACTCTCCTTCGGTGAGTGCCAATCGCTGAAAAACTATGACCGTGATAGCTTTTGAGCTAGATCAATACCAGCGTAAAACGGACGGGGAGGCGGCTCCGTGCGGATACGCACGAAGTTCGGGGTCAGGTCTGACAATCGGACATTTATTGCACGCAGTGCAATAAATGTCC
>NZ_JAYSCO010000082.1:0-22304 GCF_041914865.1 Pseudoduganella sp.
TACGTGCTGCAGGAAATGCTGACCGTGAAGTCCGACGACGTGAACGGCCGTACCAAAGTGTACGAGAACCTCGTCAAGGGCGACCACGTGATCGACGCCGGCATGCCGGAATCGTTCAACGTGCTGGTGAAAGAGATCCGTTCCCTGGGTATCGATATCGACCTGGAACGGAACTAAAACCCGGTAAGTCCGGGTCAGGCCCAAGGGCCTGACCCCCGGTCCGCGACCGCCGCGTAGCAAGGGTCAGACCCTCGGGTCTGACCCAGGTTTACCGGGGTTAAAAGTAAAGAATTCGTCACTATCTGGAGTGATACATGAAAGCCCTGCTCGATTTATTCAAGCAAGTACAGCAAAACGAGTCGTTCGACGCGATCAAGATCGGTCTGGCCTCTCCTGAAAAAATCCGTTCGTGGTCTTATGGCGAAGTCAAGAAGCCAGAAACCATCAACTACCGTACCTTCAAGCCAGAGCGCGATGGCCTGTTCTGCGCCAAGATCTTTGGCCCGATCAAGGACTACGAATGCCTGTGCGGCAAGTACAAGCGCCTGAAGCACCGCGGCGTCATCTGCGAAAAGTGCGGCGTTGAAGTAACCCTGGCCAAAGTGCGCCGTGAGCGCATGGGCCACATCGAACTGGCATCGCCGGTCGCCCACATCTGGTTCCTGAAATCGCTGCCGTCGCGTCTGGGTATGGTCCTGGACATGACCCTGCGCGATATCGAACGCGTACTGTACTTCGAAGCATACGTCGTGACCGACCCAGGCATGACCCCGCTGAAGAAGTGCCAGATCATGTCGGAAGACGACTACGCCGCCAAGTACGAAGAGTACGGCGACGACTTCACCGCCTACATGGGCGCGGAAGGTATCCGTGAACTGCTGCGCTCGATCGACATCCACCGCGATGCCGAAGCCCTGCGCGTGGAACTGAAGGAATCCAAGTCCGAAGCGAAGATCAAGAAGTACGCCAAGCGCCTGAAAGTGCTGGAAGCATTCCAGCGTTCCGGCATCAAGCCAGACTGGATGATCATGGAAGTGCTGCCGGTGCTGCCGCCGGAACTGCGCCCACTGGTGCCACTGGATGGCGGCCGCTTCGCGACCTCCGACCTGAACGACCTGTACCGCCGCGTCATCAACCGTAACAACCGTCTGAAGCGCCTGATGGAGCTGCGCGCTCCAGAGATCATCACGCGCAACGAAAAGCGCATGCTGCAGGAAGCAGTGGACTCGCTGCTGGACAACGGCCGTCGCGGCAAGGCGATGACCGGCGCCAACAAGCGTCCGCTGAAGTCGCTGGCTGAAATGATCAAAGGTAAGGGCGGCCGCTTCCGTCAGAACCTGCTGGGTAAGCGCGTCGACTACTCCGGCCGTTCCGTGATCGTGGTGGGTCCACAGCTGAAACTGCACCAGTGCGGTCTGCCAAAGCTGATGGCCCTGGAACTGTTCAAGCCATTCATCTTCAACAAGCTGGAACTGATGGGTCTGGCGACCACCATCAAGGCCGCCAAGAAGCTGGTCGAAGTGCAAGAGCCAGTGGTGTGGGACATCCTGGAAGAAGTGATCCGCGAACATCCGATCATGCTGAACCGTGCACCAACCCTGCACCGTCTCGGTATCCAGGCGTTCGAGCCTGTGCTGATCGAAGGTAAAGCGATCCAGCTGCACCCGCTCGTCTGCGCCGCGTTCAACGCGGACTTCGACGGTGACCAGATGGCAGTCCACGTGCCGCTGTCGATCGAAGCACAGATGGAAGCGCGCACCCTGATGCTGGCTTCGAACAACATCCTGTTCCCATCGAACGGCGAACCATCGATCGTTCCTTCCCAGGATATCGTGCTGGGTCTGTACTACGCGACCCGCGAAGCAGTCAACGCCAAGGGCGAAGGCATGATGTTCCCGGACGTGTCGGAAGTGATCCGCGCGTACGACAACAAGGAAGTGGAACTGGCGACCCGCATCACCGTGCGTATCGTTGAGCATCCAAAGGACCTGACCACCGGCGAATTCGTGCGCACCGTAACCCGTTACGAGACCACCGTTGGCCGCGCCATCCTGTCCGAGATCCTGCCGAAAGGCCTGCCATTCAGCGTACTGAACCGTCCGCTGAAGAAGAAAGAGATCTCCAAGCTGATCAACACGTCCTTCCGCAAGTGCGGCCTGCGCGCCACCGTGGTGTTCGCCGACCAGCTGATGCAGTCGGGCTTCCGCCTGGCGACCCGCGCCGGTATCTCCATCTGCGTGGACGATATGCTGGTGCCGGACGTCAAGAAGACCATGATCGCGACCGCCGAAGCGGAAGTGAAGCAGATCGAGCAGCAGTACGCTTCCGGTCTGGTCACCGCCGGCGAACGTTACAACAAGGTCGTTGACATCTGGGGCAAGACCTCCGACGAAGTCGGCAAGGCGATGATGGACCAGCTGAAAGTCGAAGACGTGATCCGTCGCGACGGCACCAAGTCGACCCAGGAATCGTTCAACGCGATTTACATGATGGCCGACTCCGGTGCGCGTGGTTCCGCAGCACAGATTCGCCAGCTGGCCGGTATGCGTGGTCTGATGGCAAAACCTGACGGCTCGATTATCGAAACCCCGATTACCGCGAACTTCCGCGAAGGCCTGAACGTTCTGCAGTACTTCATCTCGACCCACGGCGCCCGTAAAGGTCTGGCCGACACCGCGCTGAAGACCGCGAACTCCGGTTACCTGACCCGTCGTCTGGTCGACGTGACCCAGGACCTGGTGGTGATCGAAGACGATTGCGGCACCTCCAACGGCACCCTGATGAAGGCGATGGTCGAAGGCGGTGAAGTGATCGAAGCCCTGCGCGACCGTATCCTCGGCCGCGTGGCAGGCACCGACGTCGTCAACCCAGAGACCCAGGAAACCCTGTACGAAGCCGGCACCCTGCTGGACGAAGACATGGTGGAAGAGATCGAACGCGTCGGCATCGACGAAGTGAAGGTCCGCACCCCGCTGACTTGCGACACCCGCTACGGCCTGTGCGCCAAGTGCTACGGCCGCGACCTGGGCCGCGGCCTGCTGGTCAATGCCGGCGAAGCAGTCGGTGTGGTGGCAGCGCAGTCGATCGGTGAACCTGGTAC
Organism: Pseudoduganella sp.; assembly: GCF_041914865.1. NCBI lineage: Bacteria > Pseudomonadati > Pseudomonadota > Betaproteobacteria > Burkholderiales > Oxalobacteraceae > Pseudoduganella > Pseudoduganella sp. The sequence continues at coordinate 3,101 of NZ_JAYSCO010000082.1, forward strand.
CCAGCTGACCATGCGTACCTTCCACATTGGTGGTGCGGCATCGCGTGCAGCAGTGGCATCGTCGGTCGAAGCCAAGTCGAACGGCACCGTGCGCTTCACCGCGACCATGCGTTACGTCACCAACGGCAAGGGCGCCCAGATCGTCATTTCCCGTTCCGGCGAAGTGCTGATCACCGACGACCACGGCCGTGAGCGCGAGCGTCACAAGGTACCGTACGGCGCGACCCTGATCGTCAAGGATGGCATGGCTGTTAAAGCTGGTGCCCCGCTGGCAACCTGGGACCCGCTGACCCGTCCGATCATTACCGAGTACGCCGGTACCATCCGCTTCGAGAACATCGAAGAAGGCGTGACCGTGGCTCGCCAGGTCGACGAAGTGACCGGCCTGGCCACCCTGGTGGTGATCGACGCCAAGCGTCGTGGTTCCCCAGGCAAGGCCCTGCGTCCACAGGTGAAACTGCTGAACGAAGACGGCGGCGAAGTGAAGATCGCCGGCACCGAACACGCAGTGGCGATCGGCTTCCAGGTCGGCGCGCTGATCATGGTGAAAGACGGCCAGCAAGTGTCCGTGGGTGAGGTTCTGGCGCGTATCCCGACCGAATCGCAGAAGACCCGAGACATTACCGGCGGTCTGCCACGCGTGGCGGAACTGTTCGAAGCACGTTCGCCGAAAGACGCGGGCATGCTGGCGGAAGTCACCGGTACCGTGGCCTTCGGTAAGGAAACCAAAGGCAAGCAGCGTCTGGAAATCACCGACATGGACGGCAACAAGCACGAGTTCCTGATTACCAAGGACAAGCAAGTGCTGGTGCACGACGGCCAGGTGGTGAACAAGGGCGAGATGATCGTGGACGGCCCAGCCGATCCGCAAGACATCCTGCGCCTGCTGGGTATCGAAGCGCTGGCCCGCTACATCGTCGACGAAGTGCAGGACGTGTACCGACTGCAGGGCGTGAAGATCAACGACAAGCACATCGAGGTGATCGTTCGCCAGATGCTGCGCCGCGTGCAGATCACCAACGCCGGCGACACCGACTACATCGTCGGCGAGCAGGTGGAGCGTTCCGAGCTGCTGGAAGAAAACGATCGCGTCACCGCGCTGGGCAAGCTGCCAGCAACGTACGAGAACGTGCTGCTGGGTATTACCAAGGCATCGCTGTCGACCGACTCCTTCATCTCGGCCGCATCGTTCCAGGAAACCACCCGCGTGCTGACCGAAGCAGCGATCATGGGCAAGCGCGATGGTCTGCGCGGCCTGAAGGAAAACGTCATCGTCGGCCGCCTGATCCCAGGCGGTACCGGCCTGGCCTTCCACCGCGCCCGCAAAGAGAAGGAAGTGTGGGAAGCCGAAGAGCGCAAAGCGCTGCTGGAAGCAGAACGCGCCGCGATCGTGGCCGAACTGCCAGCGGACGAACCGCACCACAGCGACGAAGCGTAAGCTTCAGTCCGCTAGCGAAAACGCCACCCTCGGGTGGCGTTTTTTTTTCGCCCCGCAATTTTTGTCCGTTCTGGGGTCAGGAAGAAAAGTGGACATTTGCATGCAAACATAGCGACCTTGGCCGACGCCAGTTTGCGGTGCCGATTCCGCTTAGCAGACGCTGCCGCCAATACTTTTGCCCGTGCGCAGATCAAATCCAAAGCTACAATGGTAGTTGCCATCCTTTTCACGCTGACACGAAACGTTCGCTTTTGTTCGGACCCGAACGTCAGAACCGGTCGTGCAAATGTCGTGCACATCCGGGGCCATAGCGTCGAACATCTCACGCGCCGCGTCTCCGGAAACCGCGAAAGCAATCTTGCTGTGCTTCCGGCTTGCGGGAGCAGGATCTCCGAGTCCGAGGCTATAAGTCATGTAGCTCCCGTTGAGCGGTTTATATTCTGGTGAGCTGCCCTGCTGCGCCTGCGCAGCCCCCCAAATCGCCAATGCGCTAATCAGCAACGACAATCTGGACATGGAAATGATCGCTGTGTTTTGCAGCATGTCTAATCCTTGGAATGTTCTTGTCGTTGAAGAGGATAAAGCGAACTTTTTGCTGTTCCTGAGAAAGCCTGACAAGTGCAGCCGTCGCTTGGTGATCATACTGCCAAGGTACTTTACTGTGACACTCTGATCGTCAAGGAAGGCGAGGCTGAACCAGTGCTCGGCTGGCATCCTGGAATGAACGACGCCAAGCGTCGTGGTTCCCCAGAAACGAAGAACGCGGCGTAGTGAACATCGCTGGCACCCAACCCCAAGTGGCAATCGGCTTCCGATCTTCCGGGCGCTGCGCCTTCAATAGCGTAACGGGCAAAGGTGGCCTCACGAAGACCGAGCAAGGCTGGAAGATGAGCTATTTCGTCGCGGGGGATTGAACATCGATCCATGCCTTGATTACCACCGGCAGGTGATCGGAAGGGAAACGCCCGTGGCGCGAGTCGGTCAGCGCCGCGTAGCTCAGCACCTTCACCTTTGGGCTGACGAAGATGTAATCGATACGCTCGTCCAGCGGGCTATCGATCTTGAAGCCGTTAAAGGTGCCGGCCGGGCCGTAGCGCGGCTTGGCGCTGACATCAAAGGCATCGGCCAGCTGCGACTTCATGGTGCCGATTTGTTCCGTCTCCGGCCCCGAGTTGAAATCGCCAGCCACGATCACCGTTTCCGCGCCGGCAATCTCCCGCACCTTGCGCAGCACCAGCTTGGCCGACTCTCGCTGCGCCACCTGGCCCTCATGGTCGAAATGAACGGAAAAGAAAAAGAACTTGCGGCCGGTGCGCAGATCTAGCAGCTGCGCCCATGACACGATGCGGTGGCAGCAGGTGGCATCCCAGCCCAGCGAAGGACGCTCCGGCGTCTGGCTCAGCCAGAAGTCGCCCGCGCGTAATAACTCGAAGCGTTGGCGCTTGTAGAAAATGGCGGAGTGTTCGCCCGCGCTCCTGCCATCGTCGCGACCGCGTCCCACGTGCGCATATTCCGCCATGCCGGCCATATCCGCCACCTGGTCGGGCAAGGCCTCCTGCGTCGCGAACACATCGAAGTCGTGATAACGCACCAGGCTCTTGACCAGCTCCCGGCGGTGCGGCCAGGCATTAAGCCCGTCGCGCTCGGTATTCATGCGCAGGTTGTAGGTGGCGATATTCAGTGTTGTATCCCGCTGCGCAAAGGCGGCAGGCGCCAGCGCGAACAACAGCGCGAGCAGCGACATATGGCGGCGGAGACTCATCATGGCCACCAGTATAGGGGACGGCAGTCAGCTTGAACGCGAAGGCCGCTCAGGCGCCGCGAGTTTCGTTGCTGGCGGCTAATCAAGTCACGCATCCAGGCACCATCGTTACTTCCACGCCACAACCCTGTGCCCCATCCTGCACGCTTGCCGGCGAAAAATGTCCACTTTTCTTCCTGACCCCAAAGTGGACATATGATGGAGTATGGAAAGCATTCAGGAGCTAGAAGGCTGGTTCAGGCGGGCGGGCGTGGAGGCGCTGAGCTCTTGCATGGGGCCGCTCCCGGCATCGGGGGCGGCGCTGGCGCGCTGGTCGAGCGAGGGGCCGGGACAGGCGATCAAGTCGGTCTGCCCCCATCCCGGGACCTACCGCCTGGCCCTGATCATGGAGCCGTTGGACGCGCGGATCTGGCATGGCGATACGCCCGTGTGGGGCGGAACGATTGGCGCCAACCGCTTCCGCCTTTGTCCGCCGGGCGAGCAGGGGCGCTGGAGCCAGTTGAGCGGCTGCGATATCGTGAACCTGTTCCTGCCGGTCCAGCTGGTGGACCGGCTCGCCCTGCAGCGCGGTGAGCATACTGGCGCCACGCTGGCGGCCAGCGCCTTCACTACCGACCGTATGGTGTTCGACCTGGTGCGCAAGATGCTCGACGCGCAGGCACTGGCGGGGCCGTTGGCGGGTGAGCTGTGCGACCACCTCGCGATCGCCCTGGCCTGCTACCTGCTGGAGCACTATTCGCAGCCTTGCGAGGCGTCGCCGAGCACCCTGGGCGGGGCGCGCTTGCGCCGGGTGCTGCGGCATATCACGGAGCACCTTGATGCGCCGCTGGCGAACGCGGAGCTGGCGGCGCTGTGCGGCATGAGCGCGGCCCACTTTTCGCGCGAGTTCCACCGGGCGGTGGGGGCGCCGCCGCATCGCTATGTGCTTTCACAACGCCTGGAGCTGGCGTGCAAGGCGCTTGCCGCCGGCCAGGCGCGCATCGCCGACATCGCCGAGGAGTTCGGTTTCCACAGTGCCAGCCATTTCACGCGCGCCTTCACGGCGGAATACGGCCTTTCGCCTACCGCTTGGCGCGCGCACCACAGTAACAATTGTTAAAAGCAGGTTTGTGCAATTTGCGCGCGTTTGTGCAAGCGTGCTCCTGGCCATCGGCCACAGAATCTCCAGACCCTGATCACAAGAAGAGGAGAGACTGGTATGGCATTCATTCGATATTCGGCGGCGCTGCTTGCGCTGCTGGCGGTCGGTGCGGTGCAGGCGGATAACATCTCGCTGCGCATCGGCTTCAGCGAGGGCCGCAGCGGCGCGGAGTTCAAGCCGCTGCATGCGGAGGTGGGTAAATTTGCGGTGACGCCGAACGTGCGCCAGGGCGCGGAGGGCGACCAGTGGGTGGTGGTGGCCAAGGATGCGCAGGGCAGGGTGCTGCATGAGGTGAGCGTGAACAACGGCCTGCGGCGCCATGTGGAGACCTTTAACCCGCGCACGGGGGCGATCGACCTGTCGACCACGGTGCAGCAGCGCGAGGGCAGCTTTGAGGTGTCGCTGCCGTACGACCAGGCCACGGCGAGCGTGGAGGTGCTGCCGAAGCAGGCTGGCGGTGCGAGTGCGAAGTCGGCGCTGGCGGCGGCCAATGCGGCGCCGCTGGCGCGCTTTGAGCGCGGCGCGCTGAACCAGGCGGTCAGCAATGCCAAGGCAGCGCGCGCCACCAAGCTGGCGGCGGCGCCGGCGGCTACTGCAACCACCATCCTGAATACCGGCAGCGCTGCGACGCGCATGGACTATGTGTTCATCGGCGACGGTTACACTGCGGCGGAAATGGACAAGTGGCGTGCGGATGCGCAGAAGGTGATCAACGGCTTTCTGGCCGATCCGCTGTTCAACGCCAATCGCGCGTCGATGAATATCCACCGTGTGGATGTGGCCAGCAACCAGTCGGGCGTCGATGAAATCGACAAGGGCATCTATCGCGACACGGCGATGGATGGCGAATTCGCCTGCTATAACATCGAACGCCTGCTGTGCGTGAACAATACCAAGGCCACCAATATCGCCGCCTCCGTGCTGGCGCCCGATGCGCGCGATGTGATCGTGGTGATTGCCAACTCCACGCGCTACGGCGGTTCGGGCGGCGCGGTGGCGACGCTGTCGATGCACGCGCAGTCGATCGAAGTGGCGCTGCACGAAATCGGCCACACTGCCTTTGCGCTGGCGGATGAGTACGAGTACGGCACCTGCAGCACGAGCAGCGAACCGACGGAAGTGAACGTGTCGCTGAACGGTACGCGCTCGGTCAAATGGGGCGGCCTGATCGCGGGCAGCACGGCGGTGCCGACCAGCCTGGGCGCCTATCCGAACGGTACGGTGGGCGCTTTCCAGGGCGGCCAGTACTGCACCAGCGGCAAGTACCGTCCGACGGAGAATTCGCGCATGCGCACCCTGGGCCAGCCGTGGCACGCGGTGAACGAAGGGGCGGTAAAGAAGGTGTTCGCCAAGTACACCGGCAGCGGCGGCGTGACGCAGACGGGCACCCTGGCGAGCGGCGGCACTGCGTATGCACCGAGCGCTTCGCCGGGCTATGTGTCGGCGGGAGCGGGCACCTTCGCCCTGCAACTGGGCGGTCCGGCGAATGCCGACTTCGATCTGTACCTGTACAAGTGGACCAATAATGCCTGGACCAAGGTGGCGGCGAGCGAAGGCAATACCTCGAGCGAGACGATCAGCTACAACGGCACGGCCGGCTACTACTACGCGCAAGTGAAGTCGTACTCCGGCAGCGGCAGCTACACGCTGACCTACGCGTTTCCCAAGCCCTGAGCCCGCCGGAGGGCTGTCCCGTCACCTCGGGGGCAGGACCTCAGGCTGACACGGGCTGGAGCGTAGCGCGCAGCTCGCGCTGGCGCGCTTTCGGCAGGGACGAGAACGCTTTATCGTAGGACCATTGCACCAGCTCGACCAGGTAGTCTTCCTGGAAGCGGCTGACATCGACAATGGTGACCCAGTGAAACCGGCCCATATAGCGCGCCGGTTTCACGCCCGGCATGCCGGTGAGTTCCAGGAAGCGGTCGGGCGTGGTGCGGAAACTGAAGCGCCACTGCTCCGGCTCGCTGGTCTTGAAGTAGGCAAAGGTCTTGCCGCCGATCTTGTAGCTCAGTACGTTGACCGGCGGCGCATGCAGCAAGCTCTCCGCGCCAGGCAGGCTGGCGCAACGGGCTTTCAACTGAGAAATGTCCACTTTTCTTCCTGACCCCGAAGTGGACATTCAGTTTAAAGGTTTGCCGTCGGCGTCGAGGCGGGTGATTTCGCCCCAGTTGAGCTCGCGGATCGCGGGTTCGATCTTCTTGACGTCGCCCACCACCAGCCATACCACTTCGTCGGGCTTGATGTATTTGGGGGCGGCTGCGCCCAGCTGCTGCTCGCTCAGGGCGCGGATGTTGCCGGCGTATTTGGCCCAGTGGTCGGGCGGCAGGTTCAGGTTGATCGATTGCAGGGCGGCGCTTTCCAGCGACGCCAGGGTTTCGAAGCGGCCGGCCAGGCGCGAGGTCATGTTGCGCATGATGCTCTTGTATTCTTCGCCGGCGATCGGGCGGGCGCCGGCGATGTCCTTGATCTCTTTCGCCAGCTCTTGCATCGATTCCTTGGTCTTGTTGGTCTGCACCGGGGCCTGGATGACGAACGCGCGCTGGCCGCGCACATTGCTCAGGAAGCCTTGCACGCCGTAGCTCCAGTGCTTGTCCAGGCGCAGGTTGCGGTTCAGGCGCGAGGTGGCCATGCCGCCGAAGTTTTGCATCACCGGCTCCATCGCCAGGTCTTCGGTCTGGCCCTGGGCTTGCGACAGGTGGGTGGCGATGATCACGGATTGCGGTGCGTCGGGTTTGTCGACCAGGTAGATGCGCTTGTTCGACAGGCTGCTGCCCGGGGCGACCTGCTTGGCTGGCGCGCTGCCGCCGCTCCATTTGCCGAAGGCCGATTCGAGCATCGGTTTCAGCTTCTCCATGCTGGTGTCGCCGGCGACCACCAGGGTGGCGTTGCCCGGCTTGAACCAGTCGGCGTGCCATTTGGCCAGGTCGCCGCGGGTCAGGCTGTCCACCGATTTTTCGGTGCCGCTGGCGGGGCGGCCGTAGGCGCTGTCGCTGCCGTAGGCGGCGTAGGCGGCCAGGCGCTGGGCCATGGCCTGCGGGTTGGCTTTTTCCTGGCCGATCTGCGCCAGGCGGCGCTGCTTGGCCAGCTTGAACTGGTCGTCGGGGAAGGTGGGATTCAGCGCGGCGTCGGCCATCAGGTCGAGCGAGGCTTTCAGGTTAAGCGAGGTGGCGTTCAGGCGCACCAGCGACAGGTCGGCGCTGGTGGCGGTTGAGAGGCGCGCGCCTTGCGATTCCAGCGCGTCGGACAGCTGGAAGGCGTCGCGCGCCTTGCTGCCTTTGTCGAGCAGGTCGAGCGTGAGGGAGGCCAGGCCGCTCTTGGCGGCGTTGTCTGCGGCGGCGCCTGCGTCCACCGCCAGGGTGACGTTGACGATCGGCGCGCCGTGGCGCTCCATCAGGATCACTTTCAGGCCGTTGGACAGGGTGGCGCGCTGCATCTCGGGGAAGCCGACTTCGGGGGCGTCGCCCAGCGCGGGCAGCACTTTGCGGTCGATACTGGTTTTGCCGGCGGCCAGTCTGGCGCCCGGTTTGACCGTCATCGTGTAGTGGTTGGCGCGCAGCCATTTGTCGGCGCTGGCTTTGACCTCGGCCGGGGTGGCGTCGGCCATCAGCTTGAGGTTGGCCAGGTAGGCGTCCGGCGAGCCGCCGTAGGTCATGGACTGGGCCAGCACGTCGTTGCGGCCGCCGAAGCCGCCCAGGCGTTCGATGTCGCGCGAGAATTCGGCGAAGGTGGCGGTCTTGACGCGCGCCAGTTCGGCGGCGGTCGGGCCTTTGTCCAGCAGCTCTTTCATCACGGCGTCGATCTCGCGTTCCACTTCGGCCGGGTCGGCGCCTGGTTTCAGGGTGACGGTGACCTGGAAGATGCCGGCGATCTCGGAGGGGCGGGCGCCGGCGCCGACGCCGGTGGCCAGGCCTTTGTCGTACATCAGGCGCTTGTTCAGGCGCGCGCTCTTGGAGCCGGCCAGCACCTCGGCGAACAGCTGCAGGCGCTGGGCGTCGGCCGTGCCCCAGCCGGGCATGTGGTAGGCGCGGTAGATGCGCGCTTGCGGCACCTGGTCTTCCATCGTGTCGCGGATGTTGCGGTCCAGCGTCGGGATCCAGGCTTCGGTGCGCGCCAGCGCCGGGCCGGGCGGGATGCCGTCGAAGTACTTCTTCACCAGTTCCAGCGCGCGTTCGGGCGTGATGTCGCCGGACAGGGAAATCACGGCGTTGTTCGGTCCGTAGTAGGTGCGGTACCACTCTTTCACGTCTTCCAGCGAGGCCGCCTGCAGGTCTTCCATGTAGCCGATCACGGGCCAGGAATACGGGTGCGAATACGGGTACATGCGCTGCACGATCTCGCTGTGCACGCGGCCGTAGGGCTGGTTCTCGCCCTGGCGTTTTTCGTTGGAGACCACGCCGCGCTCGCGCTCCAGCATGTCCTTGTTGATGTAGTTGCCGAGGAAGCCCATACGGTCCGCTTCCAGGTACAGCGTGCGTTCCAGCGCGGATACCGGTACGTCTTCGAAGAAGTTGGTGCGGTCGTAGTTGGTGATGCCGTTGCGGTTGGTGGCGCCCAGGTCGTCCATCGCTTCGCGGAAGCCGTGCGGGTAGTTCTCCGAGCCGTTGAAGAAGAAGTGCTCGAACATGTGGGCAAAGCCGGTCTTGCCGCGCTTCTCGTTGCGCGAGCCGACGTGGTACCACATGTTCACGCCCACCACCGGCACGCTGTGGTCGGTGTGTACGATCAGCGTCAGGCCGTTCTGCAGCGTGAATTTCTTGTACGGGATGGTGTAGGGCTTGAGGTCGAAGGCGGCGGCGCTGGCGGCCGGTTTGGCGGCAGGGGCGGCGATGGCAGGGGATGCGACGGCGCCAGCCAATGCGGCGGCGACCGCAAGGCGCAGGATAGGGCTCATGGAGGTCCTTTGGTTTGGATGGGTAAGGGCTTCACGCATAAGCATGCATGCTTTTTTTCCAATTGGCTAGAGGCTGGACTTGGCTTATGCTGATATCTGGCTTGTCACTCAGTCACTGCAGATCATGCTAATATTTAGCATATGATCGCCTCCGCCCTGTTTACTCCTGCCCAGCAAAAGCTGCTGGGTTTATTGTTTGTGCGCGTGAATGAGGGTTTCCACCTCAATGAAATCATGCGCCTGACGGGGCTGGGCAGCGCTTCGGCCCAGCGCGAGCTCAAGCGCCTGCACGAATCAGGGCTGATCGTCTCCGAACGCATCGGCAACGTACGCCAATTCCGCCCAAACAAAGACAACCTGGTCTACGCCGAGCTGGCCAGCCTGGTGAAGAAGACTTTCGGCCTGGTCAGCGTGCTGAACTCGGCCCTGGCGCCGATGCGCCGCCAGCTCAGCGTGGCCTTCGTCTACGGCACCACGGTGAAGGAGGCGGAGGATTCGACCGGTGCGGTCGAGCTGTTGCTGATCGGCGAAAACACCACCTATGGCGAACTGCTGAACCGCCTGCCGGTGGCCGAGCGCATCCTGCGCCGCAAGATTTACCCCAACCTGTATTCAGTGGACGACTTCCAGCGCCGCCTGCGCGAACAGCAGCCTTTCATCCTCAAGATGCTGGAAGACCGCAAGGTGTTTGTACTGGGTGACGATACCGACCTCGATAACATCATCAAAGATATCCACGTGGAGGATGGCCATGGAGACGCGCTACCGGACGTTTAAGGAGTTTTACCCCTTCTACCTGCAGGAGCATGCCAACAGCACCTGCCGCCGCCTGCATTTCGTCGGTTCCAGCATCGTGCTGCTGCTGGTGGCGCTGGTGATGGTTACCGGGGAACTCAAGCTGCTCTGGCTGCTGCCCGTGGTGGGTTACGGCTTCGCCTGGGTCGGCCACTTCTTCTTTGAGCACAACCGTCCGGCCACCTTCAAGTATCCGCTGTTCAGCCTAATGGGCGACTGGGTAATGTTCCGCGATATGCTTACGGGCCGGATTGCGTGGTGATGCCGTGATGCGCGGCAGGCTGATCAGAATGCGCGTGTAGCGGCCCGGTTCCGATTCGCAGGCGATCTCGCCGCCGAAAGCGGTGATGACGCGCTTGCAGAACGCCAGGCCCATGCCGGTGCCGCAGCCATTGCTGCGCGTGGTGTAGAACGGCTCGAACACGTGCGGCAGCACGTCCGGGGCGATGCCGTGGCCGGTGTCGGTCACCACCAGCCAGTTCTGCATGCCGCGCGAATAACATTCCACATCCACCGAGCCGTGCCTGTCGAACTGCAGCGCTTGCAGCGCATTCTTGAGCAGGTTGTACAGCACGAACATCAGCAATACGTCCGAGCCATAAAAGCTGTATTCATCGCTGATGGTGACGCGCACCTGGGCCCGCTCGGTGCCGGAGAACGGGTAGCAGGCCATGGCCTCGTCGATGCACACGGCCACGGAGTGCACGGCGAAGGTTTCGCGTTGCATGACGCCGTCGCGTGCCGAGGCCAGCAGCATGTCCACGATAAAGTTCGAGCGCGAGACTTCGGCATCGATGCTGCGCGCGATCTCGCCCAGGTGGCGCAGCTGGCGTTCGCCCAGCGCACCCTTATGTTCCGGGCGGTAGCCGGCAATCAGCTCGGGCAGGCAGCGCGACAGCATGCGCGTCTGGCTGCGGATGCTGGCCAGCGGCGTGCGCATTTCATGCGCGATGGTGGCGGCGGCCGCCATCGGGTCGGCCAGCAGGTTGTGGCGCACCATGGCCTGGGCGATCAGGCCGAGCGAGGCGACGATGAAGGCCACGCCCGGCGGGTACATTTCCATGCCGTAGTTGCACAGGTAGTCGCTGGCGGCGCCGAAGTAGATCAGGATGCTGACCAGCACATAGCGCAGGCGCGTGCGTTCGGTGGAGACGGCGCGCTGCTGGCGGCGATACAGCAGCCACACCGCGCGCCCGATCACCAGCACGGTCTGCACCAGGTGCAGCGGGTGCAGCCAGCCTGCCTTGGGATACGTGCCATAGAAGTAGTGCTGCAGGCCGGACAGTACGGCATCGGTGGTGGGCAGCAGCAGGCCCAGCAGGCAGGCCAGTGCATAGCTCACATACAGGGCGCGCCGGTCGTCCTGGCTGCCGGTCAGTTCGATGATGAAGTGGTACAGCGTGGTCGGCAGGAACAAAATGGGCAGGTAACCCAGGCGCGCGACAGCCAGAGCGGTGGCCTCGTCGCGCGTCATGAACAGCAGGGCCCAACTGGCTTGCCAAAAGAAAGTCGTGGCGCAGACAGCGAAGAAAGTCAGGCCGACCCGGTTCGGGCCGCGCGAGCGCAGGACGTACAGCCCATATCCGATAAACAGGGCTGAGACCAATGCCGGTATCAGCGAGTACATTGATAATCCTCAGCGGTGGTTGCTATTTCTTATTAGCTTATTGGTAAAAAATGGACAAGTATTGAGGAATATCAAGAGTGCTGCGCGCCAATCGTAAAAAGTAGTGGCTGGCATAAGCCGCTTACTTTTTAGGAGAAATGATTCATGTATATGTACGCCCCCAACTCCGATGCCTCTGCCGCCGCTGAGATGACTTTCCACCACAAGCTGTCTATCTTCCTGAAAGACTCGAATGCCTACGGCAATACCTACTTTGCCCGGTATTTCGAGTGGCAAGGCATCTGCCGGGAGAAGTGGTTCTACGAATGCATCTCGCGTGACATGCTGCAGGCGGAAGGGGTGTTCATCACCAAGCATGCGCAGAACGACTACCTGCAGGAGACTTTCCCCTTCCAGGAAGTGTCGTGCGAGGTGAATACCTACGATGTGCGGCGCTGTTCGTTCTGGCTGGAGTTCCGCTTCTATGCCGAGGGGCATCCGGTGTCGGTGGGGCGGCAGCAGATCGTGTTCGCCAACCACGCCAAGCAGATCACGTCACTGCCCGAGATTGTGCTGAAGCGCATCAAGCGCTATGCCTTGAAGAAGTAGGGCTATTCGTACAGGGTGCCGATGCCGAGCAGCCCCGGCAGCGGAACCACCTGCGCCTGCGCCGGCCAGTCGGCCAGGCGCACCGTGGCCACCTGGTACGGGCCCATGCTGCGGTTTTCGAAAGGCAGGCCGGGTTGCGCCGCAATGCGCTGGGGAGCGCTCCCTTCGCGGCGCAGTTCGACAGCGGCGCCGCTGTCGCCGGGCGCGAAAATGAACTTGATGCCCTTGCATTCCTTGCCCAGCAGGCGCAGGCGGTAGCCTGAGGCGCGCTGCGCGGATATCAGCTGTTCGCAGGCTTCGCGCAGCATGGCGAGCGGATACACGCCGTCTTCGCGCGTGCGGATCGAATAGCGGCCGCTGAACTGGTAATGGCCCTTGCGCCGGTTCAGGCGCAGCACCGCGTCTTCGTCGAAAGCCTGTTTCAGCATGGGCAGGGTGGCGCGGCCCAGGGCGTCGACGGCGATGTCCATATTGGTGGTTTCGCCCTGCAGCTGGATGCGCAGGCCATCCATCGGGGTATCCGGCGCCAGCGGGCGGATCTGCAGGTGCGCCTGGATCAGCGGCCGCTTGGCCACATAGGGGGCGAAGAAGCTGGCCGCCTTGTAGGCGTGGCGGTAGCTGTGCCACTCGGCGTCGGCCGGCGCCACCACCTGCACCACGGGCATTTCCTGTTCGGCGCGCGCGGCGCCGGCGAGCAGCAGGGCACAGGCAATCAGCTTGGTTCGACCTTTCATGGGCGCCATTGTAAGGCAAGCGCTGTGCACCACCCCTGCCGAAAGTCATGGCCCCGACGCATGGCACTGCCGGCGCAGGCCGGCGGGCGGTTAGAATTGCGGCGCCCTTCATTTTTTGCTAACTATGCCCGCCTTCTTCCCTTCGCGCTTGCGCCCCGGCAGCGCCGCCGGCGTGATCATGCTGGCCAGCCTGGCCGGCGCCGCCATCGAAATCCTGGTGCCGTGGTACCTCGGTCCCGGCAGCGCCGACCTGTTCAGCCCTGCCGGCGTGCTGGCGCGCCGCCTGGCCGGCTGGTTCGCGCCGCCGCCCTCGCTGCTGCGCGCCGGTTCCGAGCATGCCGTCGTGGCGCTGCACATCTTCCTGCTGCTGGCCGCCTTGCTGTGCGCCGCCTTCATTGCCGCCACCGCGCTGCGCTTGCGGGCCGGGCGGCGGCTGGCGCCCGGCGCTGAACGCGCCGTGCTGGCGCTGCAGCTGGGCGTGGCCTGCGCCCTGCATTCGGTGGTGCTGTCGATGGTGCTGGCGGCCATGCTGGCCAGCCAGCTGGCGCCGCGCCGTGCGCTGGCGGCGCTGGCCGCCATGCTAGGCCTGAACACCGTCTCGATCGGGGTGATGGCGGTGCTGGCGCTGCAAGGCGAGGTGGCGGCCAACGACCGCAACGCCACCGCTACCGTGCTGTATGTGCTGCTGGAGCAGCTGGTGGTGCTGCTTACCTTCGCGCTGGGCTGGCTGGCCTCGCGCGAGCGGCGCAGCCGCCAGGCGCTGGCCGCCAAGCACGCCGAGCTGCTGGCCACCCAGGTGCTGCTGGCCGACACCATCCGCGAATCGGAACGCATGCGCATCGCGCGCGACCTGCACGACTCCACCGGCCACCACCTGACGGCGCTCAACCTGCACCTGGATATCGCGCGGCGCAAGGCCGGCGCGCAGGCCGACGCCTCGCTGCTGACGGCGCACGAGCTGTCGCGCGAGCTGCTGGCCCAGGTGCGCGCGGTGGTGGGCGCCGAGCGCGCGGCGGTGGGCGTCGATTTGCGCCTGGCGCTGGAACGCCTGTGCGCCGGCATCCCGCAACCGGCGGTCACGCTGCGCGTGGCGGACGACCTGCCGGCGCCGGCGCCGGCGGTGGCGCATGCGGTGTTCTGCTGCGTGCAGGAAGCCTTGAGCAATGCCGTGCGCCATGCCGATGCCGCCAGCGTGGCGATCGACGTCGCCGTGCGCGATGGGCAGTTGCAGACCGTGATCGAGGATGACGGCGCGGGGCGCGGCACGGCGCCAGAGGGCAACGGCTTGCGCGGCATGCGCGAGCGGCTGGCCATGCTGGGCGGCGTGCTGGAGGCGGCCGACCTGCCACGGCGCGGCTTCGGCCTGCGCATCGCCCTGCCGCATGCGGGAGCGCAGCCATGATCCGCGTGGTGCTGGTGGACGACCAGATGCTGGTGCGCAGCGGCATCCGCGGCCTGCTCGACATGACGCCCGATATCCGCGTGGTAGCGGAGGCGGCCGACGGCGCGCAGGCGGCAACCTTGATGGCGCGCACCGAGGCCGACGTGCTGTTGCTCGACGTGCGCATGCCGCACTGCTCCGGCATCGAGCTGCTGCGCAGCGGCCAGGCGCTGCCGCCCACGATCCTGCTCACCACCTTCGACGACGAGGAGGCGCTGTTCGACGGCATGCGCGCCGGCGCGCGCGGCTTCCTGCTGAAGGACATCTCGCTGGAGCGCCTGGCCGACGGCATCCGCGCCGTGGCGCAAGGCGGCACGCTGTTCCGTCCCGCGCTGACCGAACGCACACGCGCCGCCTTCGAGAGTGCGCGCGGCGTGCCGGAGGCCGCCAGTGTGCTGAGCGAGCGCGAAACGGAAGTGCTGGCGCTGATGGCGGCCGGCTTGAGCAATGCCGAAATCGCGGCGGCGCTGGCGCTGAGCGAAGGCACGGTGAAGAACCATGTGTCGAGCATCCTGGCCAAGCTGGGCGTGCGCGACCGCGTGCGGGCCGTGCTGCACGGGCTGGAAATGGGGCTGATCTGATGCGCGCCGCGTGCTGGTTCGTGCTCCTGTCCGCGCTGGCCGCGCCCGGCCGCGCCAGCGCCCAGTCCCCGATTACCCTGATGCCGGAAGGCAGCCGCGAAGGCCTGGTCGGCGTCGCCTATGGCGAGGCGTGGTCGCGGCGCGGCAGCAATACGCGCCAGGCGTACGTGTTCCCGATGTTTTACATGCAGTGGAGCAGCGGGGCTTTTATCGAAGGGCTGTCCGCCGGCTGGAAGCTGTCGGACGAACCGCATTTCCAGTACGGCCCGATCCTCGCCGTCAGCAGCCGCGCACAAGGCGCGCGCGGCTCGCAGCCCACGGCGGGCGGCTTTGTGCAGTGGCGCGTGCTGCATGACGTGGAGTTCCTGGCGTTGACCGGCGTCGGCGCGCGCGACGGCGACGTGAAGGCGGAGCTGGCGCTGAACTGGATCAACACGCTGGATGGCGACCACACATTGGTGCTGCAGGCGGCGACTGTGAAAGACGAGGCGCGCAGCAACCGCCTGGGCGCGCGCTGGCACTGGCGCCTGGGGCGGCGGCATTCGCTGATGACATCCGTCAGCGGCATCCGCCTGGCGGGCAGCAGCGCCCACGCGCCCGGCGTGGAGCGGCGCAGCAGTGTGGCCTGGAGCGCCGGGCTGCTGTACAGCTTCTAGAAGGCGTATTTCAGGCCGGCCGAGTAGGCGCCACGGCCGAAGCGCTTGCCGTTCTTGTTGATGTCGATGCGGCCGAAGTGCTCGGCTTCCAGCGTCAGCGTGACCTTGTCGTTGAGCTTATAGCCCAGGCCTACGCCGAGCAATGGCGAGAAGCCGTTTTTGCTGCGCGGGGCGTCGGCCAGGTTGTCGATGCGGTAGCGCTGCGCCGACACGCCGGCGCGGCCGAACAGTTCAAACGAGTCATTAAGGCGCCAGGTGCCGCGCGCGGCGACGAACAGCGTGTCGCTGGAAATGCCGATGTTGGCCCCCGGCGCGGCAAAGCGGTCCTTGCCGAAGTGGGCGTAGCCAGCTTCCAGCGCCAGGCTGTCGGTGAAGTTGATGCCGCCATACAGCTTGAAGCGCAGCGGATCGTTCTTGCTTTCGATGCGGCCGGCGGCGGTGTCCAGGTTGGTGTTGCCGGGGGCGATGATGGATGCGCCGGCGAAGTAGTCTTGCGCCTGCGCGGCGCCTGCTGCCGCGAATGCGGCGATGGCGATGAGGTGTTTCATGTAATCCCTTTCAGTGATGGCACAGAGCCATCACTGTAGGGAAGGCAGGGCGCGCGCGCACCTGCCGAAAGTCATGCCTGCTTACTTGGCGCTGGCGATCCAGGCATCGACCTTGTTCTCCAGCAGGGCCAGCGGCACGGTGCCGTCACCCAGCACGATGGCGTGGAATTTCGCCAGCGTGAACTTCTTGCCCAGTGCTTTTTCCGCCTTGGCACGCAGCTCCTGGATCTTCAGCGAACCGGTCTTGTAGGCCAGCGCCTGCGCCGGCCACACCATGTAGCGCTCCGTCTGGTTGCGCGCCACGGCTTCGTCGCCCAGGGTTTCGGTCATGTACTTGATCGACTGCTCGCGGGTCCAGCCCTTGGCGTGCATGCCGGTGTCCACCACCAGGCGCACGGCGCGCAGCATCTCGTCGCTCAGGTGGCCGAAGTACTGCGCCGGATCCTCGAACATGCCCATTTCCTTGCCCAGGGTTTCCGCGTACAGCGCCCAGCCCTCGGTGAAGGCAGTGTTGCCGCCGAACTTGCGGAACTTCGGCATATCCAGTTCCTGCATCAGCGCGATGTGGAAGTGGTGGCCTGGTTTGCCTTCGTGCAGGAACAGGGTGTTCATGCCGGTGCTGCCGTACTTCTTCGGATCGGTCACCACGGACCAGAACACGCCAGGGCGCGAACCATCCAGCGCCGGCGCGGTGTAGTGGTCGGACGCGGTGTCGCGGCTCAGCTCAGGCTCCAGGCGCAGGTCCAGCTTGGCCTTCGGGATCAGGGTGAACATGGCCGGCAGCTTGGTGTCGAGCAGCTTGTCCAGCTTACGGTACACGTCCAGCACTTCCTCGTCGGTCTTGAACGGGAAGAACTGCGGCTGCTGCGCGATCCAGCCCGGCAGGCCGGCGGCCGGGCCGTTGTAGCCCAGCTTAGGACCCAGCTTGGCGAATTCGGCCTGGATGCGCGCCACTTCGCGCAAGCCGGTCTGGTGGATTTCCTCCGCCGTTTTGCTGGTGGTGGTGGAATCGGCGATGCGCACCTTGTACCAGGCCTCCCCGTTCGGCAGCGCGCTCCAGCCGGTGCTGGTGCGGCAGGCCGGCAGGTATTCCTTCTCGATGAAGGCGGCCAGCTTGGCCAGCGATGGATTCAGCTTGTCGGTCACGGCGGCGCGGTAGGCGGCGGCCAGGCGCTGCTTGTCGGCGTCGCTGAAAGCGGCCGGGAACTTGGTCGCCGGCGTGTAGTAGATGTTCTTTTCCGGCGTCTCGCTGACCAGCTTCTGGAACTGCGGCAGGGCGGCGGCCATGATGGCTTTCGGCTGCGTGATGCCCTTGGCCATGCCTTCCTTCATGTTCGCGATGGCCTGGTCGACCCACGCCGGCAGCTGGTTCAGGCGGTTCAGGTAAGCCTCGTACTCCTTGACCGTGGTCAGTGGCTGCGATGCGTCGCCGCCGGAGAAGTTGGCCAGGGTGACCGGCATGCTGCCCATATGGTCGATCGGCAGCAGATGCTCAGGGAATGGCTCGTAGGCCAGGTAGGTCTTCAGCTCGAAGGCCATGACGTCATAGCTGATACGGTCGCCGCGGCTCAGTTGCGCGCGCGGGATCGCCTGCAGGCGCTTGGAGAAAGCGCGGTACAGGTCGAACTGCTTGGCGCGCGTGGCCGGCGCAATCGCGCTGCCGATCTGGTCGTCGAAACGGTTGTCGCCATTCTGGGTCGCGCCCACCGGGTCGTATTGGGCGATGGCATCGTAGTACTCATCGGCCAGGGTCCAGAACTGCTTCTTCGCCGCCTCGTTGCTCTTGGCCGGCGCTTTTTCCACGGCAGCCGGCTTGGCGGCAGCGGCGGCGTTGGCTTGGACAGGGGCATAAGCCAGCAAAACGGCGGCGGCCAGCGCGCCGAGGGTAATACGATGTTTCATTTGTCGGTCCGTTTAAATGAAGGAGCGACAAGCATACGCGAAGGGTTCCGGCGCTTCAATATGGTCTTAGTTTTACTGGTACAGACTTGAAATGAGATCGCGTGCTAGCTGGTGGGCTGCTTAGGACCCTTCTCGGACCTTTAAATAGACAATCACATTCGCTCCGAGCTGACTATGCAATAGTTAGTTCAATGGCTCGTCGAATCACTCCAGCGCTCACGAAATGGACTAGGTCACTTTCCGCACCGCCGCGTAGCAGCATACCTACGAGCACTGCTTCTTGTATCTCATTTCCGCCTTTACGGGCCGTCATAAAATAAAAGACGGGGCTTCCACTGAGCCCATCAAACGACGAAAGCACGATCGAAGACTCAATCTTTGCGACGTGGCAGAAGTCAAAGTGGTTGTCTCCTTGATATATCGCCCGCATTACAGTGCGGGTGTGATGGACCTTTGCATCGTCGTAGTCGATGTAGTTATTTTCAGCTGCATAGCCAACAATCCATAACTCGCACCCCTGCGTTAGTACTTCCGCCGGCAGGAATCCACATTCAATATCTTGGCCAACCAACGGTGTGTCGCAATGCGCGTGAAACTCGTCATCGTTAATGCGAAGAATGAGGAGATCCTTGTAATCGTCCGCTGAGCCATTGCTCTTGATGCGGTATTGCTCATCAAATGGGAGCGAGATAGTTGCCTGATCTGACGGAAAGACCCTTACTGACGCCGCATTGACGCCGTGATTATCCACAACGTGTGCCGCTGTGACCCAATAGAAATTTCGGGCGCTTGTGCAAAGAAAAGAACTGCCCTTGGCCCAGATAGAATAAATTGGATCGTCATGTGCAAAACAAACAGGTCGGGCCACTTCATCAAACGGGTACTTCGGTCCATTCGAAGTCATAATTCCTTTCCCTGATTTTTTGCCGATGCACAAAGGAACCCGCCGATGCCTGCCGAGCTTCGCGGCTCCAATTCGTATTCGTCGGCCCTTGGCCGAACTAGGTTGGCGCTTCAAAGTCTGAACTCAACGGACGCTCAAGGAAGCGGTGATTGTCAACAAAGTTGTCGCGTCTAGTTATGCGGCTTGCCGCAAATTC
>NZ_JAYSCO010000083.1:0-20483 GCF_041914865.1 Pseudoduganella sp.
CGTAGTTGCCGGCGTGGGTCGCGCCGTCGGCGCCCACCAGGCCGGCGCGGTCCAGTGCGAAGGTCACGTCCAGGTCCTGCAGCGCCACGTCGTGGATCAGCTGGTCGTAGGCGCGCTGCAGGAAGGTCGAGTAGATCGCCACCACCGGCTTCAGGCCTTCGCAGGCCAGGCCGGCGCCGAAGGTCACCGAATGCTGCTCGGCGATGCCGACGTCGAAGTAGCGGTCCGGATACTCCTTATCGAAGCGCACCATGCCCGAGCCTTCGCGCATGGCCGGCGTAATGCCGACCAGGCGCTTGTCGGCCTTGGCCATATCGCACAGCCAGTCGCCGAATACTTCGGTATAGGTTTTCTTGGACGGCGCCAGCGCCGGCTTGATGCCTTCCGCCGGGTTGAACTTGCCGGTACCGTGGTACAGGATAGGCTCGGCCTCGGCCAGCTTGTAGCCCTGGCCCTTGCGCGTGACCACGTGCAGGAACTGCGGGCCTTTCAGCTGCTTGATGTTCTGCAGGGTCGGGATCAGCGAATCGAGGTCGTGGCCGTCGATCGGGCCGATGTAGTTGAAGCCCAGTTCTTCGAACATGGTGGCCGGCACCACCATGCCTTTCGCATGCTCTTCCAGGCGCTTGGCCACTTCCAGCAGCGGCGCCGGCAGCACCGACTTGGCCACGTTCTTGGAGGCGGCATAGAACTGGCCCGACATCAGGCGCGCCAGGTAGCGGTTCAGCGCGCCGACCGGCGGCGAGATCGACATGTCGTTGTCGTTCAGGATCACCAGCAGGTTGCAGTCCTTCTCCACGCCCGCGTTGTTGAGCGCCTCGAACGCCATGCCGGCGGTCATGGAGCCGTCGCCGATGACGGCGATCGAGTGGCGCTGTTCGCCCTTGATCTTGGCGCCCATGGCCATGCCCAGCGCAGCCGAGATCGAGGTCGACGAGTGCGCGGTGCCAAAGGTGTCGTACTCCGATTCCACGCGGCGCGGGAAGCCGGAAATGCCGTCCAGCTGGCGCAGCGTATGGAACTGGTCGCGGCGGCCGGTCAGGATCTTGTGCGAATAGGTCTGGTGGCCCACGTCCCACACGATGCGGTCCTGCGGCGTGTTGAAGACGTAGTGCAGCGCGACGGTCAGTTCCACCGTGCCCAGGTTGGACGACAGGTGGCCGCCGGTCTTGGAGACGGAATCGAGCAGGAAGGCGCGCAGCTCGTCGGCCAGCGGGGTCAGTTGGTGGCGCTGCAGCTTGCGCAGGTCGGCCGGGTTGTTGATGGTGTCAAGCAGTTTCATTTTAAGCTTTCCTCTGCACGATCAGGTCCGCGAGTTCACGCAGGCGCAGAGCTTGTTCTCCGAACGGCGCCAGCGCAGCGTGCGCGTCCTGCCGCAGTTTTTCCGCCAGGGCGATCGACGGTTCCAGGCCCAGGATGGAGACATACGTCGGCTTGTTGTCCGCCGCATCCTTGCCGGCCGTCTTGCCCAGCGTGGCCGAATCGGCCGTGGCGTCCAATACATCGTCCACCACCTGGAAAGCCAGGCCGATGGCGCGCGCATAGTCGTGCAGCGCCGCCAGCTCGGCTTCCGTCAAATCCTTGCCGGCCATGGCGCCCAGCACGACCGAGGCGCGCAGCAGCGCGCCGGTCTTCAGCTGGTGCATGCGCTCCAGCTGCTCCAGCGTCAGGCTCAGGCCCACGCTGTCGAGGTCGATGGCCTGGCCGCCGCACATGCCGGCCGAACCGGCGGCATCGGCCAGCAGGCGCAGCATGGCCACCAGGCGCTGCGGCGGCACCGAGTCGACGCCGGCCAGCACGCCGAAGGCCTGCGCCTGCAGCGCATCGCCCACCAGCAGCGCGGTCGCTTCGTCGTAAGCCACGTGCACGGTCGGTTTGCCGCGGCGCAGCTCGTCGTCGTCCATGCACGGCATGTCGTCATGCACCAGCGAATACGCGTGGATCATTTCCAGCGCGGCGGCGGCGCGGCTCAGGGCCTGCGCGTCGGCGCCAAACAGGGCGCCGGCCGCGTGCACCAGCAGCGGGCGCACGCGCTTGCCGCCGTCCAGGACGGCGTAGCGCATGGCGGCGTGCAGTTTGGCCGGGACCGCGTCTTCGGCCGGCAGGTAGGACGCCAGGTCCTGCTCCATGCCGGCCTGGATGGTTTTCATCCAGTCCTGGAACGATGCGGTCATTGGGCCGCCTCCTCGCCTTCGGCGAAAGGCTTGAGCATATCGCCTTCCAGCACTTTGACCTGGGCTTCGACCTTGTCGAGCTGGCCGGCGCAGAACTTCACCAATTCCGAGCCGCGCGCATAGGCGGCGACCGAGGCTTCCAGCGGCAACTGGCCGGCTTCCATCTGGGTTACCAGCTGGGCCAGTTCGGCCATGGCTTCCTCGAAGGTGGCGGGCGCATTCATTTTCTTGGGCATGACATATAACTTGAGTTTAGCCCGCTATTTTAGAACAAAGTCCTGTTGCCGGTCTAAAAACCGGGTTCTAATTCGGCGCAAACGTTGCAATTCCCATCATGCTGGCAGGCGGGCGCCCCGCCCCAGAAAGTTCAGCGAAGATAGTCCATTTCACGCTATAATCTCCGGTTCTGTCCGAAATACCGTTTTTATTCTCTGAATTCAGGTCTTTGCGGATCTTTCTCTTCTTGGTTTGATATTTAATTAAGGGGGGTTTGGATGTCCGATCTGGGTAGCCACGCCAAGCTGGCGCGTTCGAACGCGCAACTTCCGGTCAACGTCTATTTTGACGAAACGCTGCTGCAGCGTGAAATGCAGGAACTGTTCAAGAAAGGACCGCGCTACGTCGGCCATGAGCTGATGGTGCCCAACGTTGGCGACTTTGCCACGCTGGCGGCTGAAAATGAAGGCCGCATGCTGGTGCGCAACGCCAACGGGATCGAACTGCTGTCCAACGTCTGCCGCCACCGCCAGGCGCTGATGTTCAATGGCCGCGGCAATGCCGAGACCATCGTCTGCCCGCTGCACCGCTGGACCTACGACCTGAAGGGCGAGCTGATTGGCGCGCCGCACTTCCCGGACACGCCGTGCCTGAACCTGCCCAAAGTCCAGCTGCAAAACTGGAACGGCCTGCTGTTCGAGCAAAACGGCTACAACGTGATGGACAAGCTGAAAACGCTGTCCGTGACCAAGGACCTGGATTTCAGCGGCTACATGCTGGACCACGTGGAAGTGCACCACTGCGACTACAACTGGAAGACCTTCATCGAGGTCTACCTGGAGGACTACCACGTCGAACCGTTCCACCCGGGCCTGGGCAGCTTCGTCACCTGCGACGACCTGCGCTGGGAATTCGGCCAGGACTACAGCGTGCAGACCGTGGGCGTGAACCGCGGCCTGAAGAAGTCCGGCTCCGACACCTACCAGAAGTGGCACGAGCAGCTGCTCAAGTTCCGCAACGGCGAACCGCCCAAGCACGGCGCCATCTGGCTCACGCTGTACCCGAACATCATGGTCGAATGGTACCCGCACGTGCTGGTGGTCTCGACCCTGTGGCCGGAGGGCCCGAACCGCACCCGCAACGTGGTGGAGTTCTACTATCCGGAAGAAATCGTGCTGTTCGAGCGCGAGTTCATCGAAGCCGAACGCGCCGCCTACATGGAAACCTGCGTCGAAGACGACGAAATCGGCATGCGCATGGACGCCGGCCGCAAGATCCTGCTGGAACGCGGCGAGAACGACGCCGGCCCGTATCAATCGCCGATGGAAGACGGCATGCAGCACTTCCATGAATGGTACCGGAGCAAACTGGAAGTCTGATGCAATCACTCTGGATGCTACTTGCCAGTTTCCTGTTCGCCGCCATGGGCGTGTGCGTGAAACTGGCCTCCGACCTCTATAGCACTTCAGAGATTGTGATGTACCGCGGGATCATCGGCCTGGTGATCCTTGGCGCCATGATCCGCCTGCAAGGCGGATCGTTCAAAACCACCATGCCCCTGGCCCACCTGTGGCGCTGCGTGGTCGGCGTGGCCTCGCTCTGGCTCTGGTACTACACCATCGCCGCCCTGCCCCTGGCCACGGCCATGACGCTGAACTACCTGTCGCCGATCTGGATCGCGCTCTGGCTGTTCGCGCACGGCTGGTGGCACCGCAAGAACCATGTCGAATGGCCGCTGATCCTGGCCATCGCCTTCAGCTTCGTCGGCGTCACCTGCCTGCTGCAGCCGGCCTTCCACGCCAACCAGCTCACGCCCGCCCTGGTGGCGCTCGGCTCCTCCGTGCTGACCGCCATGGCCTATATGCAGGTGCGCAAGCTGGGCCTGGCCGGCGAACCGGAATCGCGCGTCGTGTTCTACTTCGCCGGCATGAACTTCGCCGCCGGTTTTGCCGGCCACGTGGCCGGCTCCGGCTGGCACTGGACCCCGCTTGACAGCGGCTACGGCGCCCTGCTCCTGCTGGGCACCGGCCTGTGCGCCACCGCCGCCCAGGTCGCCATGACGCGCGCCTACCGCGTCGGCAAGACCCTGGTGGTGGCCAACCTGCAGTACAGCGGCATCGTCTTCTCCAGCGTCTGGGGCGTGCTGCTGTTCGCCGACAGCTTCGACTGGCTGAGCTGGCTGGGCATGGGCATCATCGTGCTGTCCGGCGTCGCCGCCACGTTCTACAATACCCGCAACACGGAGCGCGGCAAGGCCATCGCCAACACCGACCCGATCGCCAGCGAAGTCTGAGGAGCCCCATGCATACCACCCTGATCGACGCCAACACTTTGTCGCAGCATTTGACGGACCCGCAATGGGTCATCCTCGATTGCCGCCACGACCTGCTGAACCCCGACTTCGGCCGCAACGCCTTCGCCGAAGGCCACATCCAGAACGCGCAGTTCGCCAATATCGACACCGACCTGTCCGGCCCCAAGACCGGCGCCGACGGCGTGTTCCGCGGCCGCCACCCACTACCCGAGCGAGCGCGCCTGCTGGAAACGCTGCGCGCCTGGGGCATCAACGACGACACCCAGGTGGTGGCGTACGACGCGCACGGCGGCATGTACGCCGCCCGCCTGTGGTGGCTGCTGCGCTGGATCGGCCACAGCGCCGTGGCCGTGCTCGATGGCGGCCTGGCCGCGTGGAACGCCGCCGGCCTGCCGCTGGTGACCCCGGTGGCCGCCCGCCCGCGCGGCAACATCACGGAAAAGCACACCCTGGCGCGCACCGTCACGGTGGCCGACGTGGTCGAAAACCTGGAAAGCGCCCGCTACCA
Source organism: Pseudoduganella sp. (assembly GCF_041914865.1). Lineage (NCBI taxonomy): Bacteria > Pseudomonadati > Pseudomonadota > Betaproteobacteria > Burkholderiales > Oxalobacteraceae > Pseudoduganella > Pseudoduganella sp. Next base: position 5,213 of record NZ_JAYSCO010000083.1, read on the forward strand.
GGTGATTGACGCCCGCGCCAACGACCGCTTCCGCGGCGAGAACGAAACGATCGACCCGGTCGGCGGCCATATCCCGGGCGCCCGCAACCGCTTCTTCAAGGACAACCTGCAAGCGGACGGCCGCTTCAAAGAACCCGCCGCCCTGCAAGCCGAACTGGCCGCCGTGGTCGGCGAACCGGCCAAGGCGATCATGCAATGCGGCTCCGGCGTCACCGCCTGCCACAACCTGCTCGCGCTGGAAATCGCCGGCATGCACGGCGCCGCCCTCTACCCCGGCTCCTGGTCCGAATGGTGCGCCAGCTCCGGCCGCCCCATCGCCACCGGCCCGGCCTGATGCCAGGCCTGGCATCGACGCGGCGCTAGTCGCCGCCTCCGCCGCAGCCGCTGCCGCAACTGCTGCCACCGCTGTCGCAGCTGGAAGAGCTGCTGCAGTCGAGCGAGCTGCCGCAGCCGCTGCCACAGCTGCTGCCGCTGCTGTTGGCTTGCTGGCGAGCCCGTTGTTCGAACTCCGCATACTGGGCGGCAGTAATCAGGCCGGCGCCCAGCAAGCCCGCCGCAGCCAGCTGCGGCGGGCAGGCCAGCACCGGATCGAAGCGCCCTGCCGCGTCGAGCTGGCTGTAGCCGGGCTGGCCGCGCAGCACACCGTAGCCGTAGCCAAACGGCATCTTCACTTTCTTATCGAGCAGGAAGAGCGCCGGCAGGCGCGGCCCTTCAGCCTTGATCCCTTCCGCCTTGCGCGCCCGCACCAGGCACACCGCCAGCGCGTCGTCGAGCTTGCCGCCCATGGCGGCACCCTCCACATGCGGCACCACGCGGCCAAAGTGCTTGCGGCAGAACGTTTCCAGTTTCAGCGGCGACAACCGCAGCCAGGCGTGCCACACCGAATCGGCGGCCTTGGAAGGCAAGGCGCACGGCTCGCGCCCCTTGGCGGCGCATTCGAAGAAATCGAGCAGGCCGATCACCGAGCGGGCAAAAAAAACGGCATCCGTCGGGATGCCGTGGTATTCGTTGCGGGCGCTGCTTTTCCAGTAATCGTATAGGCTCGGTGGGAGTTCCTTGAGGGCTTTGCGATGCCGCGAACGCTGCATAAGGCGTTGCCCGTACCAGGTATTCAACATTGTCCAGATCATGCTGCCAGCCTAAGGAAAGATTGTGACAAGTGTATTACAACGTGGCGCGCTTGCCGCAACGTCCCGCATTTCGTTGGAAATTTGGGCGCGAACATGTGACTATAAGCTTGAGAGTCCTTCCGAGATAAGGGACTTTGTCGCGAGGGCAATGTTATGAAGAAGAGAACCGAACTGGCGGCTGCGGACTTTGCTTCGCAGGACGTGGTCCAGATTGCCATGCGCATCAATGTGGAAGCCGGCAGCATCCATGCGTGGGTCTTCCTGAAAAAGAACGGTTTCCAGGACGAGGAAATCGCCAACCTCCTGCGCCACACGCCGACGCTGCGCGTCGTCCACTAGTCCTCACTTCTTGATACCGGCTTCCTTGCGCGCGCGCTCGAACGATGGCGTCCACAAGGGGTGCCCCTTCTCCCCCTGGCTCAGGTCGAACGACTTGTCGAGCTTGAAGGCTTTGACAAATTGCTGGCGGCACAGCGTGGTGCGGTTGGTGACGCAGTAGCTGAAAGCGGTATATTTCAGCGCTTCCACCTGCAGCGCCGTTTCGGCCTTGGCCAGCTCCGGTGCGGTGCTGAGCTGCTTGATGGCGCCATTGAAATTGCCGGCCTTGTACATGTCGATGCCGGCATTCAGCGCCTTGCGCGCCGGCGGCAATTCGGGCGCTGCGGCCGGCGCCGCCGGTGCCGCAGGCTTGGCGGCGACCGGCGCCGGCTCCCTGGCCACGGCGCTGGCTGGCGCCTCCTGCTGCTGCGGCGGGTTCATGGTTTCGCAGCCAGCCAGCAGCAGCGTAAGGGCAGTCAGGTAAATCTTATTCTTCATTGTCAAAAATCGTGCTTGATGGTCACGGACTTCCTGCCGTCGATCGTGACCTTCTGCACATAGGCTGGGAAGTTGGGGTTCTCCAGGCGCACCTCATGTTCGCCCAGGGGCAGCGTCAGCTTTTTCAAAGGCGGTGTAATGCCTTTCTGTACGCCGTCCACATAGATTGTAGCCCAGGGCTGCACGGCGATGGTCAGGCTGCCGCTGGTAGGCGCGGCGGGAGCGCTGGCAACGGCTTGTGCGTCGGGCGCGGAGTTTGTGCTGGTGCTGGCACTGGCACTGGCACTGGCGCCGGCTGGCGTGGCCAGCGCTTCGCTGGCGGCGGCGCTGGCGCCGGCGGCGATGGCCGTAGCAACCGATGCTTCCGGCGCGGCCTGGCTGGCCGGTGCTTCGTCCACGCTGGCGGTTTCGGCCACGACCGGGGCGACCGGGCTGCCATCGGCGAACCAGAAAGCGCCAGCCGCAACCAGCAGCAGCGCGCCGATGCCGGCGCCGATCAGTTTGTTCTTTCCGCTGGCTGCCGGAGGAGCGGCGGGCGCCTTGGCACTGCGCTGGCCTGGCTTGGCGCCGGGCTTCGAGTCTTTGCCAGTGCCCGCGCGCTGTCCTTTGGCAGGTGCAGCGCTGCCGGATGGCTTGCCGCTGGCGCTTGCCGCCGCCTCGGCGGGAACGGCGCCGGGCGCCTTGCCAGCCTTGGTCCCGGCGGCAGGGGCAGCAGCCGCCGGCGCGGCGGCCGGCGCGGCAGGAGCGGCGGTGGCAGCGGCGACTGGCGCAGAAGCCGGGGCAGCGGCCGGGGCCGGCGCCGGGGCGGCACCGTGCGGCGCGCTGGCGCCGACCGGCTGGCTGGCGGCTGGCGCGCCGCGGGTTTCGGCGGGCGCCTCGTTCAGGCCAAGCAGCGCCGCAAACTCCGCGATCGATTGCGGCCGCACTTCCGGCCGCACCGCCATGCCGCGGTCGATGGCATCGAGGAACTGCATGCTGTAGCCGGGCCGGCCGGCAATCGCCAGCGGCTCGATCGGATCATTCAGCATGCGCGCCACCGCCGCCGGCGGCGCCTTGCCGGTAATGGCCGCATACATCACCGCCGACAGGGAATAGATATCGGTCCATGGCCCCTGGCGCATCGACTCGTCATCCGCATACTGCTCCACCGGCGCAAAGCCCGGCTTCAGGATCACGGTCAGCGACTGCGCCATATCCTGCACGATCTGGCGCGCCGCGCCGAAGTCGAGCAGCACCGGCTGGCCGTCCGGCTGGATCATGATGTTCTCGGGCGAGACGTCGCGGTGCAGGATCTGGGCCGCGTACAGCGCCTCCAGCGCCCCCAGCACCGGCTGCAGCAGGCGCTTCAGCCAGGCCTCGTTCACCAGCTCCGGATTATCGCGGCACACCGCCTTGAAGGTGCGCCCCTCGTAATAGCGCATGGCCATGTAAGCCGTGCCGTGCGCCTCCCAGAAGCGGTACACCTTGACCAGCGCCGGATGGTCGAACTGGGCCAGCAGGCGCGCCTCGTTGATAAAGCTGCGCAGGCCGGCGCCGAATGCCTCCGCATGGCGCTTGGAACGCACCGACACCGTGTGGTCGGAAGCGCGCGCCGCCAGCGCGGCCGGCATGTACTCCTTCACCGCCACCGTGCGCTGCAGCGAATGGTCGAAGGCCAGGTAGACGATGCCGAAGCCGCCCTCCCCGATCACCTCGCGGATCTCGAACTCGCCCAGGCGGGTGCCGATCGGCAGGCAGTTCGGCAGTTCAGCAGGCTTGTTCATGGCGCCTCGCCGATAAAGATGGCTTGCGCCGAATAATTGTCGCGCGCCTTGTGCGCCAGGCCGGAACGCTCGTCGGCCACGGCGCAGATCGCATCCAGCCATTGCTGCGCGCTGTTCGACTGCGCCAGCAGCAGCTCCATCTGCGGCTCGGCCACCCACTCCCACAGGCCGTCGGTGCAGATCAGGATCGCATCGCCCGGCTGCAGCGCCAGCGGCGGCTGCACCGATGGCTGCACCTCGTTGTCGGTGCCGATCGCCGCATACAGCACGTTGCGCTTGGGATGGCTGCGCGGATCGGCGCCCGCCGCCAGGCCGGCATCGATCATCTGCTGCACCATGCTGTGGTCGCGCGTGGCCTGCAGCAGGCGGCCGCCGCGGAACAGGTAGATGCGCGTGTCGCCCATATGCGCCCAGGTTGCCTGCGCCCCGGCCCGGTCCACCAGCGCCAGCGCCACGGTGGCGCTCATGCCCTGCAGCGCCGGGCGCTGCGCCTTGCGGCGCGCCACCGCGATGGCCGCTTCCGCCACCATGGCGGGCGTGGCATCGGCGCTGAAGCCGGGCTTGTCGCCGAAGGTGGACAGCACCGACTGCACCACCGTGCGCGCCGCCACCTCGCCGCCCTCATGGCCGCCGGCGCCGTCGGAGACGACGAAGCAGGCCAGCTCGCCGCGCTCGGCGCGGCCGATCGCATCCTGGTTGGAAGCGCGCCCGCCGACGGAGCTGACCTCCGCCACGTTCAGCGCCAGGCGCTGGGACATATCAGCCATGATTTACTCCATCTCATCCAGCCGGCGCTCGTAAGCACCCAAAAACGCATCGCCCAGCGTGCCATGGAAATCGGCGCTGGCCGCATCGACCAGGGCCGCATGCTTGGCGCAGTAGCGGTCCCACAGCGCCGCCTTGCGCAGCACCGGCAGCGCCGCCGCCAGCATGCCGCTGCGCTGGCGCGCCTCGATTGCCTCCGGCGCAATGCGGCCAAGGGCTTCCGCCACGGCGCCTTCCATGCCCGCCATCACGCACTGCTGGTGCGCCGACAGGTCGGCGAATGCATCTTCCAATGCTTCGACCGGTCCCATAAAGCCGGGCATCTTCTTGCGCAGCATCTGGGTCAGGGCGGCCTGGCCGTCAGGCAGGAACTTGAGGGGATTGTTGTTGCGCACCACCACCACGGTGGCATCGGCATGGATATCGCGCTTCAGTTCAGCGCGCGCTTCCAGCAAGCTGTACGCGCCGCCGATCGACGTGGCCACCAGCTTGCCCAGCATTTCCATGAATTCCGGCGTCAGTTGCCAGTTCGGTTGCACGCCGGCGCCGCGCTGGAAGGCGGCCATCAGGGTGTCGGCGTTATGGTGTTCAGTCGTAGTGTCGAGCATCGGGGGGTCTCCTATTCCCCTAAGCGTAGCAAATATGATGCCAGACGGAAACTACTTAATGTGTATCGTGCGCTGCAGCGGTCAGGAATAGCACAATTGCAACACCCAAGGCGATCAGCAGCACCTGCGGGATGGTTTCGCGCATGGTGGCGCGGCGTTGCATTTGTGGCATCAGGTCGCTGACGGCGATGTAGATGAAGCCGGACGATGCGAACACCAGCACGTACGGGATCAGGTTGGTGGCTTTGTCCAGCGTGTAATAGCCGAGCAGGCCGCCGGCCACGGACAGCAGGCTGCACAGCAGGTTATAGACGTAGGCGCGCTTGCGCGAGAAGCCCGCGTTCAGCAGCACGATGAAGTCGCCGATTTCCTGCGGGATCTCGTGGGCGATGATGGCGATGCCGGTCACGATGCCCAGCTGCGGATTGGCCAGGAAAGCCGCCGCGATCAGGATACCGTCGGTGAAATTGTGCATGCCGTCGCCGACCAGGATCATCCAGCCGGCGCGGCCCGCCTCCTGCTTATCGTGGCCATGGTGATGGTGGTGGCCATCGTGCTCATGGTGGTGCGAATGGCGCAGGATTGCCAGTTTTTCAAGCAGGAAGAAGGCCAGCAAGCCGGCCAGCAGCGCCCCGAACAGGTGGCGCGGATCGGCGCCCGACTCAAACGCTTCCGGCAGCGCATGCAGCAAGGACGTCGACAGCATGATGCCGACCGACAGGCTGACCATTTTCTCCACCACCTTGGACAGCAAGGCGAACGAAAACACCGCCGCTGCCGTAATGGAGGCAACGCCGGCAATCGTGGTGGCCAGCAGGATGGAGGTCAGGACGGGATCTATGGCGCTTCCTTTGCATGCAAACCGGGCATTTTACCGCCCGGCCGCATTTTTCGCTAACTTCAGGCCACGCCGTGGGTCTTGAACCAGGCCAGGGCGCGCTGCCAGCCGTCCTGGGCGGCGTCGGCGCGGTAACTGGCGCGGTAGTCGGCGTAGAAGCCGTGCGGGGCGTCCGGGTAGACGTGGATCTGCGATTTGCTGTTACCCGCCTGCGCCAGGGCGGTGCGCATCTGTTCCACCGTGTCGAGCGGGATGCCCTGGTCTTTGCCGCCGTACAGGCCGAGCACCGGGGCTTTCAGGGCGCCCGCCACGTCGACCGGCAGCTTGGGCCAGGCGGGCGTGCGCTCGCCCGCCAGGCGCCCGTACCAGGCGACGCCGGCTTTGACTTGCGGATTGTGGGCGCTGTACAGCCAGGTGATGCGGCCGCCGTAGCAGAAACCGGTGACCCCAAGGCGGCTGGTGTCGGCGCCGTAAGTGCGCGCCCACTCCACCACGGCGTCGAGATCGGCCATCACCTGCTCGTCGGGGGTGCGGGTGATGATGTTTTTCATCAGTTCGGCCACCGAAGGCTCGCGCGCCGGGTCCCCCTGGCGCACGAACAGGTCGGGCGCCAGGGCCAGGTAGCCGGCCTTGGCGAAGCGGCGGGCAACGTCGGCGATGTGCTCATGCACGCCAAAAATCTCGGAAACGACAAGGATGACGGGCAGCTTGCTCTTGCCCTCCGGCTGGGCGCGGTACACCGGGACTGTCTGGCCACCGACTTTGATATGGATGGTGCCGGCCACCAGGCCGGCGCTGTCCGTGCTGACCAGGGTTTGCGCCTGGACCGGCATGACCGCGGCGGCAAAGCCGGTGCCAATGGCGGTTTTGATGAAGTCGCGGCGCTCAAGGCCGGCTTGCTGCAGATCCTTCATGCATTCTCCTTTTGTTGACAAGGTTTGTCGCCCGCGGACTGCCAAAATTTGTCAGTCATGACAAATTTTGGCGTTCAGTGCGCCTCTTCCCAGTTGCAGCCGACGCCCACTTCCGCCACCAGCGGCACTTTCAGTTCGGCCACGCCGGACATCAGCTTGGGCAGCATGTCGCGCACCAGGGCCAGTTCGGCGTCCGGCACTTCCAGCACCAGTTCGTCGTGCACCTGCATGATCATCTTGGACTGCAGGCCTTCCCGTTCGAGCCAGTCCTGCACCGCGATCATGGCCAGCTTGATCAGGTCCGCCGCCGTGCCCTGCATCGGGGCGTTGATCGCGGCGCGTTCGGCGCCCTGGCGGCGCGGGCCGTTCGGCGAGTTGATCTCGGGCAGCCACAGGCGGCGGCCGAACACGGTCTGCACGTAGCCGCGCGCCTTGGCTTCGGCGCGCGTTTCGTCCATATAGCGCTTGACGCCGGAGAAGCGGGCGAAGTAACGGTCGATGTAGTTCTGCGCGGCGCTGCGGTCGATGCCCAGGTTGGCGGCCAGGCCGAAGGCGCTCATGCCGTAGATCAGGCCGAAGTTGATCACCTTGGCGTAGCGGCGCTGCTCCGGCTGCACGTCCGCCGGCGCCACGCCGAAGATCTCGGCGGCGGTGGCACGGTGGATGTCCTCGCCCTCGGCGAAGGCTTTCAGCATCGCTTCGTCGCCCGAGATGTGCGCCATGATGCGCAGCTCGATCTGCGAGTAGTCGGCCGATACGATGTGCGAGCCGGGCGGCGCGATGAAGGCTTCGCGGATACGGCGGCCCTCGGCGGTGCGCACCGGGATGTTCTGCAGGTTGGGGTCGTTCGAGGCCAGGCGGCCGGTGATCGCCACCGCTTGCGCGTAATTGGTGTGCACGCGGCCGGTGGCCGGGTTGATCATCTTCGGCAGCTTGTCGGTATAGGTCGACTTGAGCTTGGCCATGCCGCGGTACTCCAGCAGCACTTTCGGCAGCGGGTAGTCCTCGGCCAGCTTCTGCAGCACTTCTTCGTCGGTCGATGGCGCGCCGCTCGGGGTCTTCTTCACCACCGGCAGTTCCAGCTTGGTGAAGAAGATCTCGCCGATCTGCTTGGGCGAGCCGAGGTTGAACGGCTGGCCGGCCAGCTCGTAGGCCTTCTGCTCCAGCTCCAGGATGCGCGCGCCCAGCTCATTCGATTGCGTGGCCAGCAGGCCGGCGTCGATCAGCACGCCGTTGCGCTCGATTTTTTGCAGCACCACGGCGGTCGGCAGCTCGATCTTGCTGTAGATGTGGGTCAGGCCTTCGTCGCCGGTGACCTGGCCGTGCATGGCCAGGTGCAGGCGCAGCGTGATGTCGGCGTCTTCCGCCGCGTACTCGGTGGCGCGGCCGATCTCGACCTGGTCGAAGCCGATCTGGCTGGCGCCCTTGCCGCACACTTCTTCATAGGCGATGGTCTTGTGGTTCAGGTGGCGCATGGCCAGGCTGTCCATATCGTGCGTGCGGTGCGATTCGAACACGTACGACTGCAGCAGCGTGTCGTGCACGATGCCGCGCAGGGTCACGCCGTGGTTGGCGAACACGTGGGCGTCGTACTTCAGGTTCTGGCCCAGCTTGGGCTTGGTGCCGTCTTCCAGCCACGGCTTCAGCTTCGACAGCACCCAGTCGCGCTGCAGCTGCTGCGGCGCGTCCGGGTAGCGGTGCGCCAGCGGGATGTAGCAGGCGATGCCCGGCTCGGTGCACAGGGAAATGCCGACCATTTCGGCCAGCATTGGTTCCAGCGAGGTGGTCTCGGTATCGAGCGCGGTCAGTTCGGCGGCGTCGATGCGCGCCAGCCAGGCTTGCAGCTGCTCCTCGGTCAGCACGGTTTCGTAGCTGATGGTGGCCGGCGGCGCCGCGAACAGGTCGGCCGTGGCACCCGGCGCGGGGGCGGCGGCGGCCCCGCCTGGCGCCGGCGCGGCCGGGGTCAGGGCGGACAGCTCGCGCAGCAGGGTCTTGAAGCCGTACTTGGTGAAGAAGGCGATCAGCAGTTCGCGGTCTTCATCCTTGGCGCCCAGCGATTCGGAAATCGACATCATGTGCGCCGACAGGTCGCAGTCGCATTTGACGGTGATCAGCTCGCGGCCTTTCGGCAGCCACTCCAGCGCGGCGCGCAGGTTGCCGCCCACCACGCCGCCGATCTTGTCGGCGTTCTGCATGATGCCATCCAGGCTGTCGTATTCCTGCAGCCATTTGAGGGCGGTCTTCGGGCCGCACTTGGCCACGCCCGGCACATTGTCGACGGTGTCGCCGATCAGGGTCAGGTAGTCGATGATGCGGTTCGGCGGCACGCCGAACTTGGCCAGCACGCCCGCCTCGTCCAGCTTTTCGTTGGTCATGGTGTTGATCAGGGTGACGTGCGGCGTGACCAGCTGCGCCAGGTCCTTGTCGCCGGTGGAAATCACCACGTCCATGCCGGCCTTTTCCGCCTGCACCGACAGGGTGCCGATCACGTCGTCCGCCTCCACCCCTTCCACCATCAGGATCGGCCAGCCCATGGCGCGCACCGCCTCGTGGATCGGCTCGATCTGCAGGCGCAGGTCGTCCGGCATCGGCGCGCGCGTCGCCTTATAGTCGGGATACATATCGTCGCGGAAGGTCTTGCCCTTGGCGTCGAACACGCAGGCGATGTAGGCGGCGGGATAGTCGGCGCGCAGGCGGCGCAGCATATTCACCATGCCGTGCATGGCGCCGGTCGGATAACCCTCGGCGCTGCGCAGGTCGGGCAAGGCGTGGAAGGCACGGTACAGGTAGCTGGAACCATCGACCAGCAACAGGGTCTTTTGCATAATAGGAGCGAGAAGAGATGTGGCGTAAAGCGCAATATTCCATTATCGCAGAGTTTTGCAACGGTACAGGGGGGCTTTTGATACAATGGTTAAACCGATAAAACTAGCGAAATCCCATCATGCGCGCCCCAACTTCCTGGCTTGCCCTCCCCCTCGTCCTGCTGGCCACCGGCGCCGTTGCGCAATCCGCGCCACCGCCGCCGCAGCTGGAAAAAATCGAGGAAGTTGACAATCCTGTAACGGTCACCTCCAAGCCCAGCCCGGAAACCAGGATCGTTGAGAAGCGCGAAGGTGGCCGCGTGACCGAAGCCAAGGTCAAGAGCGGCAAGAGCACGTACACCGTCAAGCCGAATACCCCGGCTGGCAGCGCACTGCCCGGCGACGCCGCCGGCTCGGCCAACCGTGGCCCGCAGTGGACCGTGCTGGAGTTCGACATCCTCAGCAAGAAGAAGAAACGCTCTGCCGAGGAAGCGGACAAGGAGGACGGCCCACCGCCGCCACCGCCGCCAGCCCAGCCGGCCGCGCCTGCGACGAAATAAGCGCGCGCCCCCACGAACACTTAACCTGGTTTCTCATGGCAGTTTTTACCCCGGTCACTCTGGAAGATGTCGGCCACTGGATCACCCAATTCCCGCTTGGCAAAGCCGTTGCGCTGAAAGGTATCGCGTCCGGCATCGAGAACAGCAATTTCTTCATCACCACCGAGCGCGGCGAGTACGTGCTCACCATTTTCGAGAACCTGACCTTCGCCCAGCTGCCCTTCTACCTGCAGCTGATGCGCCACCTGGCCCAGCATGGCGTGCTGGTGCCGGCCCCGGTCCCGAACGCGCAGGGCGACCTGTGCGTGCCGCTGCACGGCAAGCCGGCCGCCGTCGTCTCCAAGCTGGAAGGCAAGCCGCAGATGGCGCCGCAGCCGGTGCATTGCGCCGCCGTCGGCGCCATGCTGGCGCGCATGCACCTGGCCGGCCAGGACTTCGCGCTCAGCCAGCCCAACCTGCGCGGCCTGCCGTGGTGGCGCGAAGCCACCGCCGCCGTGCTGCCGCACCTGGCGCTGGAACAGGCCCACCTGCTGCACGAGGAAATGAAGTTCCAGGAAGCGCTGCACGCCTCCGCCGACTACCACGCCCTGCAGCGCGGCCCGGTGCACGCCGACCTGTTCCGCGACAACGTGATGTTCGACGGCGAGCGCCTGACCGGCTTCTTCGACTTCTACTTTGCCGGCTGCGACAGCTGGCTGTTCGACGTGGCGGTGACCGTCAACGACTGGTGCATCGACCTGGCCAGCGGCCGGATCGACACGGCGCGCGCGCGCGCCATGCTGGACGCCTACCACGCCGTGCGCCCGTTCAGCGCCACCGAGCACGCCCTGTGGCCTGCCCTGCTGCGATCCGGCGCGCTGCGCTTCTGGATCAGCCGCCTGTACGACTTTTACCTGCCGCGCGCGGCGCAGCTGCTGACGCCGCACGACCCGACCCACTTTGAGCGCATCCTGCGCGAGCGCATTGCCGTCCCGGCACCGGAGCTGTATTAATGAGTAAGATTGCCGCCAGCGCTGGCCTGGCCTGGATCCGCCAAGGCTTCGGCCTGTTCCGCAAACAGCCCGGCGGGCTGATGCTGCTGATGCTGGCCTTCATGGTCGTGGCCGCCCTGCTCAGCATCATCCCCCTGCTCGGCCAGCTGGCGCAGTTCGTGCTGGCGCCGGTGTTTACGGCCGTCTTCGTGCAGGCTTGCGCCGCCATCGACAGCAACCAGCGCCTGACGCCGGAGATGCTGCGCCCCATCTTCCAGAAGCCAATCTTGCCGCGCCTGGCCGGCCTCGGCTCACTGTTCGTGCTGGCGGCCGCGCTGCTGGCCGTGGTCATGGTCTCCATCGTCGGCAGCGACACCATCCGCCAGATCGCCGAGCAGAAGCTGACGCCGGAAGCGGCGGCGGCCGGCAACTTCGGCTGGGCCATGCTGGTGGTGTTCCTGCTTTCCCTGCCGCTCAGCATGGCGATGCTGTTCGCCGCGCCGCTGATCTACTGGCAGCGGATGGGCGTGGGCAAGGCCCTGTTCTACAGTTTCTTCGCCGTCTGGCGCGCCCTGCGCACCTTCATCCTGTTCTTCGCCTGCTGGGTGCTGATTATCATGCTGACCACAAAGATCGTGCTGGCCCTGGCCGGCGGCGGCCTGTTCGGCATGGCGCTGGTGCAGTCGCTGTGGATGATTATCGCCATGATCTTCCAGTGCGCCGTGTACGCCGCCTACTGCGGCATTTTCGGCGCCCCTGGCGGCGCGGCCAGCGCCCCGGCCGACGCCGCCGGCTAAGCTGCCGGCCGCTGCCCGGGCGGCCCGCCGGGTATAATGGCGGGATGCAGAATCTCCTCCACAACCTCAATCCCGAACAACTCGCAGCAGTCACCCTGCCACCGCAAAACGCCCTGATCCTGGCCGGCGCCGGGTCGGGCAAGACGCGCGTGCTGACCACCCGCATCGCGTGGCTGATCCAGACCGGGCAAGTGTCGCCGGCCGGCGTGCTGGCCGTGACCTTCACCAACAAGGCGGCGAAGGAAATGCTGACGCGCCTGGGCGCCATGTTGCCGATCAATACGCGCGGCATGTGGATCGGCACCTTCCACGGCCTGTGCAACCGCCTGCTGCGCACCCACTACAAGGATGCGGCGCTGCCGCAGACTTTCCAGATCCTCGACACGCAGGACCAGCTGTCGATGATCAAGCGCCTGCTGAAGGCGAACAATATCGACGACGAGAAGTTCCCGCCGAAGACGGTGATGTACTTCATCAACAACAACAAGGACCAGGGATTGCGCGCCTCGCAGGTGGAGGCCTATGACGCGATGGAGCGCAAGCTGGTCGAGCTGTACCAGCTGTACGACGACCAGTGCCAGCGCGAAGGCGTGGTGGATTTCGCCGAACTGCTGCTGCGCACCTATGAGCTGTTGTCGCGCAATGAACCGCTGCGCCAGCACTACCAGCAGCGCTTCCGCCACATCCTGGTGGACGAGTTCCAGGATACCAACAACCTGCAGTACGCCTGGCTGAAACTGATGGCCGGCCACGGCTCGCCATTCGGCGGCGCGCTGTTCGCCGTGGGCGACGACGACCAGAGCATCTACGCCTTCCGCGGCGCCAACGTGGGCAATATGCAGGCCTTCGAGAGCGAATTCCAGGTCAAGAACCTGATCAAGCTGGAACAGAACTACCGCTCGCACGGCCACATCCTGGATGCGGCCAATATGCTCATCTCGAACAACAGCCGCCGCCTGGGCAAGAACCTGCGCACCGACGCCGGCCACGGCGAGCCGGTGCGCGTGTACGAGGCCAGCTCCGACCTGCAGGAAGCGCAGTGGATCATCGAGGAAGCCAAGGCGCGCATCGCCGAAGGCGAAATGCGGCGCGAGATCGCCATCCTGTACCGCTCCAACGCGCAGTCGCGCGTGATCGAACACGCGCTGTTCTCGGCCGGCATGCCGTACCACGTGTACGGCGGCCTGCGCTACTTCCAGCGCGCCGAGGTCAAGCACGCCATCGCCTACCTGCAGCTGATGGACAACCCGCACAACGATTCGGCCTTCCTGCGCGTGGTGAACTTCCCGGCGCGCGGCATTGGCGCGCGCTCCATCGAGCAGCTGCAGAACGCCGCCGCCACCTACAACTGCTCGCTGTATGCCGCCGTGCCGTATATGGTCGGCAAGGCGGGCAGCGCACTGGGCGGCTTTACCAAGCTGATTGAAAGCGTGCGCTTCGAGACGCAGCAGATGGCGCTGCCGGAACTGGTGCGCGTGACGCTCGACTCGTCCGGCCTGCTGCAGCACTACCAGAACGAAAAAGAAGGCGCCGACCGGGTGGAAAACCTGGAGCAGATGGTCAGCGCCGCGACCCAGTTCGTGTCGGAAGAAGGCTTCGGCCAGGACGCCCCGGCGCATCTCGGCCCGCAGGCTTCCGCCGCAGCCGGCGCACAGGTGGTGGTGGCCGACGGCGTGGAAATTATCGACGCCGACACGCCGCTCGCCACCGTCATGTCGCCGCTCTCCGCCTTCCTCTCGCACGCCTCGCTGGAAGCGGGCGACAACCAGGCGCAGGAAGGCCAGGATGCGCTGCAGCTGATGACCGTTCACTCGGCCAAGGGCCTGGAGTTCGACAACGTCTTCATCACCGGCCTGGAAGAAGGCCTGTTCCCGCACGAGAGCAGCTCGAAGGAAGACGGCGGCGTGGAAGAAGAACGGCGCCTGATGTACGTGGCCATCACCCGTGCCCGCAAGCGCCTGTACATGTCCTTCTGCCAGACGCGCATGCTGCACGGCCAGACGCGCTACAACATGAAGTCGCGCTTCTTCGACGAGCTGCCGGAAGAGTCGCTCAAGTGGCTGACCGCGCGCGTCCAGCAAGGCAACTGGTTCAGCACCGGCTCGCGCAAATCGGCCTGGGATGAAATGCCGTCCGTGCCGAGCGCCGACAACCGCCTCGCCGCGCGCATGAACGAACGCGCCGGCGGCTCCGGCGGCTGGCGCATCGGCGAATCGGTGGCGCACGCCAAGTTCGGCGAAGGCGTCATCATCAACCTGGAAGGCAGCGGCGCCAACTGCCGCGCGCAAATCAACTTCGGCAGCGCCGGCATCAAGGTGCTCGACCTTTCGGTCGCCAAGCTGGAACGCGTCTGATGGCAGCGCGGCCGGAAACCTTCGCGTTCCCGGCCGCGCTTTCCGAACGCGTGGCACGCATTGCGCAGGAACTGGCGCACGGCGAACAGCACGCACCTCACCCGCACGGCCCCCACATCTACGTCAACGGCGAAGAGCTCGTCCTTCCAAGCCGTCTCTACTACCGCAGCGCACTGCCAGCGAGCGGCGGCGACCCACTCGACGATACCATCCGCAACTGCCTCGGCACGCGCCACCACGATGGATACTTACGCGAACGATGCGTGCGCGCCCTGCTGCATGAACGCAGCGAGTGGGTCATCCCCTTCCTGTTCGCCATGCTCGGCGAATACGTGGTCGAAATCGTGCTCGCCATCGACTCCGGCCTCGCCCCTGACGTGCTCCCCGCCTGGCAGCACTTCGCCGCCACCAACCCGCAATTCGTCGCCACAACGCACCGCCGCGCAATCAGCTACTGGGACTGCTACTACCGGCGCAGATATCTGCAGTTGGCCGACTACCCCGCCCTGCGCCTGCTACAAAGGGTCACAGCATTGAGCAAAATCTAAGCCCGCAAGAGGTATACGTGACACGATTGCAGCATGCGAGGCCAGAAAAAGTTCAGAAGCCGGAGTAACATTCCCTTTTGCACTCGGAAATGGGAGCGTCCACTATGAGCTTTGGATGGATGAGGCCGGCAATATTACACGCTACAACCTCGCCTACATCAAACTCCGACTCTTTGCAAAAGATAACGGACGCGTTGTCGGTTATGACAATGCCCATGGTCCTCATCATCGCCATTTCATGGGGTCCACCGAACCGGTGGATCTGGTTAAATTCTCAGACATTGAAGAGAGCTTCACCCGCGACTGGCAAGCATTTTTGAAGAGGAATCGCAAATGAAGCAGCTAGTTTTGACTTCCTCCTCGCCCTCGGCCTTCGGCCGCCGCCTACGCGGAAAGGACGAGG
>NZ_JAYSCO010000084.1:0-20318 GCF_041914865.1 Pseudoduganella sp.
CCACGTCGAGCGCCTGCAGGCGGCGCTCGGCCAGGCGCTGGCCGTGTTCGCGGCTCGCGTAGGCGTAGGCGCCGGGTACGTCGCGCGCGGTGAGGGCCAGGCCTTTGTCTTCGGCGCCGCCGGCGCTGGCGGGGCGCTGGCCCAGGGTGCGGTAGTCCCAGCTTTGCAGCGCCACTTCGCCGGTCAGCAGGCTGGCTTGCTGGCGCCAGCGGTCCATGCTGTCTTCGCGCATCACTGCGCCGGGCTGGGTGAAGCGTACGCTGGCCTGGGTGTTGGGCTGGAAGGCGCCGTTATGGTCGGCGATCACCAGCACGTGGCCGTCGTCGCGGTGCTCGTAGTAGTAGAACAGGCCTTCTTCGGCCATCAGGCGCTCGGCAAAGGCCCAGTCGCTTTCCTGGTATTGCGTGCACAGGCTGCGCTTGGGGTAGGCGGCGCGGTCGGCCAGATCGAAGCGCCATTCGGGCACCAGGGCGCCCTGGCCTTGCCAGCTGCCCAGCACCGCGTCGAGGATGTCGCAGACCGACATGTCCTGGAATACGCGGCTGTCGCGGTTGTGCGCGAGGAAGGCGGTCCAGGGCTCGACCCGCACGCTGTAGCGCGCAAATCCACCATTCGATGCATTCAGCTCGATGGCCGTGATGTGGCCGTGGAAGGGGCGCAGTGCCTGCGGCCCGGCGGCCGTCACCAGCTCCAGCAGGGCGGGCTGGCCGATCAGCGATTTGAGCGGAATGGCGGCGTCGGTGGAGAGTGTGCTGATGTCGAAAACGAACGGTTTGCCAATTGCTTCTTCACCGCGCACGCACTCCACTATCAGGGGCGCGCAAGTCGTCAGGCGCAGCAGGCGCGTGTCTTGGGTGAGGCGATCCAGCATGTGATTGTTTTTTCGATAATCATACGGATCGACATTACAGCCTAGAAATAGTTTCTCGGCAATAGTGATTTCAATCGTGCGCACCCTTTCACACAAACTAGCAGTTCGCTATCTACCTACCCGCCACTCGTGCGCGGAGATTGGACGAGAGGATATTGTCCTTTTCCAGCACACGGCCGGCGCTGACGGCGTCCGCCCATTCACGGGTGGTCGCAACGGCGGCGAAGTTGGAGTGGAACACCACGCTGAAGGCGCAGTGGATCTCTTCCGCCGAGGCGCGGCCGGCCGCGTTCTCATAGGGCAGGGAGCCGGTGGCGTCCGACAGCACTTCCACCGCCAGACCCAGATGCCAGGCCTCCAGGATGGTGGAGGCATTGCAGTTGTGCGTCATGTAGCCAGCGATCGTCACGGTATCGATGGCGTTTTCCTTCAGCCACTGCGCCAGGCCGGTCCCGGTGAAGCTGCTGGCCAGCTTTTTATTGATGTGCAGGTCGGCGCCCAGCGCCGCGACTTGCGGGTGCAACTGCCAGCCGTCGGAGCCGACGGCAAACACCGGCGCCTCGGCGGGCGTGTCGTGCTGCACCACGACCACCGGTACGCCGCTCTCGCGTGCCGTCTTCATGGCCTGCACGATGTTCGGCAGCGACTGCGCGGTAGGCGGGTATTCGATCGGCAGCTTGCCGGTGAAGTATTCGTTCTGGACGTCGATGACAATCAGTGCGCGGCGTGGCATGGTGTGCTCCTTTGTGGTGGTTGATGGACGCCATTCTGCGGCCGCGCCGTCCGGCGCGACAGTGGCCCGAGGGACGATATTCGATATAATCGGGCCATGCGCAAAAAAGTGGCCATCATTGCCTTCGACGGCATTACTCCTTTCCACCTGTCGGTGCCATGCCTGGTATTTGGCGGCCCGCACGCCGACACCATGTTCGACGTCACGGTCTGCGCCGCCGAGCGCGGGCCGATGCGCACCACGGCGGGTTTCGACATCGCCGCCCGCAAAAGCCTGCGCGCGCTGGCCGGGGCCGATATCGTCATCATACCGACCTGGCACGACGACTGCCGCCCCTCGCCGCCGGCCTTGCTGCAGGCCTTGCGGCGCGCGCACGCCCAGGGCGCCATGATTGTCGGCCTGTGCCTGGGCGCCTTCCCGGTGGCCGAGGCGGGCTTGCTCGATGGCCGCACCGTCACCACGCATTGGGCCTTCGCGGCGCAGTTGGCGGCGCGCTGCCCGCAAGTGAGGGTCGACGAGGAGGTGCTGTATGTGGATGAGGGCGACGTCCTGACGTCCGCCGGCGCGGCGGCCAGCCTGGATTGCTCGCTTTACCTGCTGCGCAAGCTGGCCGGGGCCGATTACGCCAATATGGTGGCGCGCCGCCTGCTGGTGGCGCCGCACCGGGAGGGCGGGCAGGCGCAGTTCATCGAACGCCCGCTGCCGGTGTCGGGCAGCGATTGCCGCCTGTCGGCGGTATTGGCATGGGTGCAGCACCGGCTGGCCGAAGAGCACAGCCTGGATGCGCTGGCGCAGCGCGCCGCCATGAGCCGGCGCAATTTCACGCGCCACTTCCGGCAGGCCACCGGCACCTCGTTCAAGCAATGGCTGCTGAACCAGCGCCTGGCGCACGCCCAGCGTCTATTGGAAAAGAGCGATGCTCCGATCGAGGTCGTCGCCCAGCAGGCGGGGTTCGGCACGGCGATCTCACTGCGGCAGCACTTCCGTGCCGCCTTCCAGCAAACGCCCAGCGCTTACCGGCGCCTGTTCTTGTGAGCGCGTTTCCGGTACCAGATGTAAAAACTGGTCAGGAACAGCATGGCCAGGCAGGCCCCGCCGATGAAGACCAGGAGTCGCCCGGCCAGCCCGAACGCATGCCCGTTATGCAAAGGGTACTGCCAGCGCATGATGTGGTCGCCGGTTGAATAACCGGCGGGCGAGCTTTCATGCAGGATCTTGCCGCTGGCCGGGTCGAGCAGCAGTTCGATGGCCCCGCTGCGGCCGTCGTTCATCTCGCCGGGTGCCATCAGTTCCACCACATAAGGCTTGCCGGGGCCTGGCGGCGGGCGCACATTGGCCAGCCGGTCGCCCGGGCGATGTGCCGCCGCCAGCGCCGCCGCCTGGCCGGGCGTGAGGCCGCCCGTGCCCGCAGCGACCGGCGGCGCGCGCCAGGCCTGGAGCGGGAATGCCTTCCCAACTGCAGCTTCCATGAAGGATGGCTTGAGCATGTAAATGCCAGTGAAGGAGGTGGCGGCGACCAGTGGCAGCAGCCAGAAACCGGCCACCTTGTGCAGGTCGAGGTAGCGCCGCAGCGGGTTGGCGCCCCAGTTGATGCGGAACCAGCCTGCCGGATGCCAGCCCTTCGGCTGCCACAGGATCGGTCCCGATACCGCCAGCAGCAGGCAGCCAATGGTGGCCGCCAGCAGGATCAGCACGCCCGGTTCGCCCAGGTAAAGGTCGGCGTGCAGCCTTTTCAGCACCTGCAGCACAGTCTCGTCCAGCCCGCGCTGGCCCAGCACCCTGGCCGCGTGCATGTCGACGAACACCTGGCGCAAGGTGGCTGCCTGGCCGGGCGCCGGGGTGCTGCGGAAGAGCAGGATGTAGGCGGCGCCGGCGGGCGCCGGATAGCGCACCGCCAGCAGTTGCCAGTCCGGACCGACCGCGTCCTGCGCCTGCCGCACAACCGTGTCCAGTGCTGCGGCCGGCGCCTGCTGGCGTGCCGGATGCAGCTGCGGATGGAGCAGGGCATCCAGCTCCTCCTCGAAGACAATGGCGCAGCCGGTCAGCGCCTCCAGCAGCAGGAAGGCGCCCAGGAACAGGCCAATATAGCGGTGCAGCAGCACCAGCAGGCGGCGCGGCCCCTTCATTTTCAGAAGGTGTTACGGTAGCGCAGGGAGAAGGTGCGCGGCGCGCCCGGCGTCACCAGGTCAAGGTCCTGCGCGTCCTCCACGTAGCGGCGGTTGCCCACGTTGCGCAGGGAGGCCTGCAGGCTGCCGTTGCGGCTGACGTTGTAGCGCAGGCCCGCGTCCCACACCAGCGAAGACGGCACATGGTAGTTGTTGCGCAGGTCGGCGTAGCGCTCGCCCACATAGGTCATGCCGAGCGAAGCCGCCAGGCCGGGGCCGAAGCTGTAGTCGCCCCATACGCGCGCGCTGCGGGTCGGCGAATTGCGCAGGCGGTTGCCCACCTTGAACAGGTTGTCGCTGCTGATTTTGGCGCGCAGGAAGCTGGCGGCGGCGGCCAGTTTCAGCTGCGGCGACACGCGGCCGGACAGCTCCAGCTCAATGCCTTTGGCGCGCTGCTCGCCGGTCTGCACGCTGAATCCCGGATGGTCGATATCGCGCGTGGTGATGTTCGTCTTGCGCAGGTCGAACAGGGCGGCGGCCCAGGACAGGCCTGCTGCCAGTTCACCCTTGGCACCCAGTTCGAACTGCTCGCCCTGCGCCGGTTCGAACACCTGGCCGCTGAAGCTGCGGCCAACGTTTGCCTCGAACGATTCGCTGTAGCTGCCGTAGATGGAGAGCGCGGGGCTGAACGCGTACATCGCCGCGGCGCTCGGGCTGGTGTGCGATTTGCGCTGCGAATAATCGCCGCGCGCGTCTTCCAGCCGGTCGTGGCGCAGGCCGGCCAGTATGCTCCAGGCGCCGAACTGCATCTGGTCCTGCAGGTAGATGCCGTGTGCGCGGGTGTCGCCGCTGTCCGGACTCAGCACGCGCGTGTCGAAGAAGGTCTTGCCGCGCAGGGCTGGCTGGTACAGGTCGACCGGCGCGATATCGGCGCGCTCGCCGTCCCAGTTGCGGATGATGCGCGACAGGCGGTCCACGCCGGCCAGCAGCTTGTGCTGCACCGGGCCGGTCTGCAGCTTGCCGGCCGCTTCCAGGCGCACCGTGGTCGAGGTCTGGTCGAGGAAGTAGGGCAGGGAGGTGCGGGTGACGATCTCCTTGCCGCGCTGCGGGTCGATAGCCAGGCCCCAGCTGTCGACCTGGTAGACGGCGCGCTCCAGCTGGCCCACCAGGAAGTCGGCGCGCAATTGCCAGTCGCCGTCCAGGTCATGGCGCAGGTGCGCCGCCAGCAGCTTGCTGCGGCTGTACCAGTTGGCGTCCGTCTCGCCGTAGAAAGCGCGCGGGTCGAGCCGGGTGGCGCTGCCGATGGTCTTGCCGTCCACCGCGGGCAGGCCGCTGTCGGGCACCACGTCGATGCGCGTGTACTCGTAATTCAGGTCCAGCGTGGTGGCGGGCGACAGGATGAAGGCCAGGGCCGGTGCGAACAGGCGCGAATCGCCGTCCACATGGTCGCGGAAGCTCTCAATGCGCTTGGCTTCCGCATTGAAGCGGAACAGCACCTTCTTGCCGCTGTCGATGGCGCCGGTGGCGTCCACCGCCGCTTCCAGCTGGCCCCAGCGGTCGGCCAGGGCGCTGACTTCCACGCGCGAAGTGGCCTGCGGCTTCTTGGTCACCAGGTTGACCAGGCCGCCCGGCGCGAGTTTGCCGTATTGCAGCGAACCCGGGCCGCGCAGCACTTCCACCTGTTCGATGTTTTGCAGCGACACTTCCTGCTGGCGGTCGAAGCGCATGCCGTCGCGCAGGTAGTTGTTGACGTTGTCCACCATGAAGCCGCGCATGAAGAAGTTCTGGTAGGTCTGGCTGGCGGCGCCGGAGACCACGCCCGGCACGTTGGACAGCACCTGGTCGAGGTTGCGCGCTTCCTGTTCGCGGATCAGGGCGGCATCGACGATGGTGCCTGCTTGCGGCGTCTCGGCCAGGGTGGCGCCGAGGCGGTTGGATTGTGCCGCCGGCGCGCGCTGGGCGACGACGGATACGGACGGCAGCACCGCGTCCTGGGCGGACGCGGCGGCTGGGACAAGCGCCAATACTGCCAGCGCAAACGGGATGGGCTTCAAATGCATACTGCTTTCCTTCGCTGAATAAACTGGTGAAGGCTGGCAGTAAGGCTGGCTATCTTTTCCGGGGAGGCGGAATGATAAGCCAGTATTGCAATTAAATCTACTTCACCCCGTGCATATCAGGCAGCGTATGCGCAATGCCCTTGTGGCAGTCGATACAGGTCTTCTCGCCGCTGGCCAGCTGGGTCGAGTGGGCATCCACCGCGCGCTTGCTCTGGCGCGTGAAGTCCATCGACTCGAACTGGTGGCAGTTGCGGCATTCGAGCGAGTTGTTGGCTTTCAGCCGGCGCCATTCGTTGTTGGCCAGCTGCAGGCGGTGCGCCTCGAACTTCTCGCGCGTATCGATGGTGCCGAACACCTTGCCCCATACTTCTTTGGACGCCTGCATCTTGCGCGCGATCTTGCTGGTCCACTCGTGCGGCACGTGGCAGTCGGAACATTTCGCGCGCACGCCGCTGCGGTTGGAGAAGTGGATGGTGCGCTGCAGCTCGGGGTAGACGTTGTCGCGCATTTCATGGCAGCCGGTGCAGAACTTTTCGGTGTTGGTGGCTTCCATGGCGGTGTTGAAGCCGCCCCAGAACACCACGCCCGCCACGAAGGAGCCGATCACCAGGAAGCCAAGGCTCAGGTGCACGGCCGGCCGGCGCAGCGTTCCCCAGTACGATTTGATGAGTTTTAGCATGGCGGCTCCCGGCTTATTTTTTCTTGGCCGGCGCGGCTGGCGCGGCATTCAGCATGGTGTCCACGTCCTTGAACTGGTTGGTCACCAAGGGTTCCAGGTTCGCTTGCGGCACGTGGCATTGCAGGCAGAAGTAGCGGCGCGGCGACAGCTCGGCCAGGAAGTTGCCGTCCCGGTTCTGGAAGTGCGTGACGCTGATCATCGGCGCCTGGCTTTCCTGGGTGCGGGTGCGGGCGTGGCACATCATGCAGCGGTTCGCACTCTTGTCGATCTGGTAGTTCTCGATCTTGTGCGGGATGATCGGCGGCTGCATGGCGTAGTTGCGCTGCCGCTTCACGTCGCTGTTGTCCGGGTTGACCAGCGCCGGCGGCTTGGTGGTGTCCGCCAGCGGCGTCGGGCCGCGCATATTGTCCAGCGCGCGCGGCGCCGCCTGCCCTTGGGCGAAGACGGACAGCGGCAGCAGCAGGGCGAGAATCAGGGCGAATTTTTTCATGGTCGGTTCCTCCTATACCTTGCGGATGCTGACGGCGCACTTCTTGAAGTCGGTCTGCAAGGAGATGGGGCAGGTGGCGTCCAGCGTCACCTTGTTAATCAGCTGGCTGGCGTCGAAGAACGGGATGAAGACCAGCCCGCGCGGCGGCCGGTTACGCCCGCGCGTCTCGACCCGGCTCTGGATGGCGCCGCGCCGCGACTTGACTTCGACCAGGTCGCCGCGCCGGGCGCCGAGCGCCTTGGCGTCTTCCGGATGCATGAAGCAGACCGCATTCGGCACCGCGCGGTACAGCTCGGGCACGCGGCGCGTCATGGTGCCGGTGTGCCAGTGCTCCAGCACGCGGCCGGTGGACAGCCAGAACGGATATTCCTTGTCCGGTGCTTCGGCCGGTTTCTCGTAGGGCAGCGCGAAGATCACCGCCTTGCCGTCCGGGTGGCCGTAGAAGCGCACGCCTTCGCCCTTCTTCACGTAAGGGTCCAGGCCCTCGCGGTAGCGCCAGCGCGTCTCCTTGCCGTCCACCACCGGCCAGCGCAGGCCGCGCTCCTTGTGGTAGGTGTCGAATGGTGCCAGGTCGTGGCCGTGGCCGCGCCCGAATTCGGCGTATTCCTCGAACAGGCCTTTCTGCAGGTAGAAGCCGAAGGCCTTGGCTTCGTCGTTCTGGTAACCGGCCTCGATCTGCGCCACCGGGAACCTGTCGACCTGCCCGTTGCGGAACAACACGTCGTACAGGGTCTTGCCCTTGTAGGCCGGCATGGCCGCCAGCAGCGGCGCCGGCCACACTTCCTCCATCTTGAAGCGCTTGGAGAATTCCACCAGCTGCCACAGGTCGGAGCGGGCCTCGCCCGGCGCGCTCACCAGCTGGTGCCAGAACTGGGTGCGGCGCTCGGCGTTGCCGTAGGCGCCTTCCTTCTCCACCCACATGGCGGTCGGCAGGATCAGGTCGGCCGCCGTGGTGCTGGCGGTCGGGTAAGGGTCGGACACCACCACGAAAGCGTTCGGGTTGCGGAAGCCCGGCAGGATCTCGCCCATCACGTTCGGACCGGCCTGCATATTGTTGTTGCACATGACCCAGTAGGCGCCCAGCTTGCCGTCCTTCAGGGCGCGGCTTTGCGCCACGGCGTGCAGGCCCGGCTTGTCCGGGATGGTGCCGGGCGGCAGCTTCCAGATTTTCTCGGCGATCTCGCGGTGCTTGGGATTGGCCACCAGCATATCGGCCGGCAGGCGGTGCGAGAAGGTGCCCACCTCGCGCGCGGTGCCGCAGGCCGACGGCTGGCCGGTCAGCGAGAACGGGCTGTTGCCCGGCTCCGAGATCTTGCCCGTCAACAGGTGGATGTTGTACAGCAGGTTGCTGCACCAGGTGCCGCGCGTATGCTGGTTGAAGCCCATCGTGAAGAAGGACATGACCTTGGTCTTCGGGTCGGCATACAGCTGCGCCAGGCGTTCCAGGCGGTCGCGCGACACGCCGCTCAGCTTCGCCACCGAGTCGACGTCGTAGGCGCTGACGAACTTGGCGAATTCCTCGAAGGTGCTGGGCTTGCTGCCGCCGGCGTCGGCGGCGTGCGTGGCGGCCTTCTGCAGCGGATTGTCGGGGCGCAGGCCGTAGCCGATGTCGGTATTGCCGACCACGAAACGCGTGTGCTTGTTGACGAAGTCCTTGTTCACACGGTTGTTCTTGATGATGTAGTTGGCGATGTAGTTCAGGATCGCCAGGTCGGTCTGCGGCGTGAACACGATCGGCTGGTCGGCCAGCTCGAAGCTGCGGTGCTCATAGGTCGACAGCACGGCCACTTTGACGTGCGGGTGCGACAGGCGGCGGTCGGTGATGCGGGTCCACAGGATCGGGTGCATCTCGGCCATGTTGGAGCCCCACAGCACGAAGGCGTCGGCCGCTTCGATATCGTCGTAGCAGCCCATTGGCTCGTCCATGCCGAAGGTGCGCATGAAGCCCGCCACGGCGGACGCCATGCAGTGGCGCGCGTTCGGGTCCAGGTTGTTGGAGCGGAAACCGGCCTTCATCAGCTTGGCGGCGGCATAGCCTTCCCAGATGGTCCATTGGCCGGAGCCGAACATGCCCACGCCGGCCGGGCCTTTTTCGTTGAGCGCCTTCTTGAACTGTTTGGCCATCTCGTCGAAGGCGGCGTTCCACGACACCGGCTGGAATTCGCCGTCCTTGGCGTATTTGCCGTTTTTCATGCGCATCAGGGGCTGGGTCAGGCGGTCGGCCCCGTACATGATCTTGGACAGGAAGTAGCCCTTCACGCAGTTCACGCCGCGATTGACTTCGGCGTTGATGTCGCCGTGGGTGGCGACTACGCGGCCATCCTTGACGCCCACATTGACGCCGCAGCCCACGCCGCAGAAGCGGCACGGGGCCTTGTTCCAGGTCAGCTGGGTCCGGGCGGCGTCGGTGACGACGTTGGAGGCGGCGGCCGGCAGGCTGATGCCGGCGGTGGCGGCTGCCGTCATGGCGGCAGTCTGGGTGATGAATTCGCGGCGTGTGTTTTTCATGGCATTTCCTCGTCCATTGCGGTGGCGGGTTCGGCATGTTGGTAAACCAGGGCGACGTTCAGGACGCCGGGCAGGGCGCGGATCGCGTCCATGGCGTCGAGCGTGCGCGGGGCGCTTTCCGCTTCCAGCGTGACCACCATGCGGCCGTCCTCTTCGACGGCATGCACGATGGCGTGCGGCAGCAGTGCCAGCTGGGCGCGGATGTCCGCGGTCTGGGCGGGCCGGGCGTGGACTATGACGCCGGCGATGTGGATCTCTGCGGCCATCGTCATGCTCCCGGCGGACGGCCGCTCAGCAGCTGGTACATCCAGACGATGAAGCCGTACCCGCCCACGGTGGCCACGGCCAGGATCGGCGCCAGCACCACAGTCATGAACAGGAAGACCTTCAGTTCTTGCGCCTTGGTCGGCGCGGGTTCTTTGTTTTCCATATTGATCACCATTGTATGGTTACAAACACTGGGTAAAAAATGACGTAGATCAACTATTTCGGGGCAGTGTTGCGCGGCCGCAGTTCGAGCACGATACCGCTGGTGCCGGGGGCGACGGCGCTGGCCTGGCCTTCCAGGTCGCCCGCCTGCGGCGTTGCGCTGCCGCTGGCGGACAGGCGGGCCCCGACCACCAGCCTCGGGGTGTCGGCCAGCCTGGTGCCCGCCGCCAGCACATGGCTGTCGTCCAGGGCGAAGGCCAGCGGCAGGCCGTTGGCCTGGCGCCGCACGGCCGCCAGCGGCATGGGCGGGCCGTCGGCGGCGCGCGCATAGACGAACAGGGTCTGGCCCGGCGCCGGTGCCGGCGTGCCCGGCGCCAGGCGGATGGTGCCCGACAGCACGGCCACGGCGGCCGGCAAGCCTTGCCGCGCGCGCGCCTCGGCGATGCCGGCGCGGGTCGAGTTGGCGAATTCGGAATCGCCCGGGATCTGGGCCAGCACCGCCGTCCAGCGCTGCTCGGCGCGCGCGAAATCGCCTTTGGCAAAAGCCGCGCTGCCGGCCAGGGCCAATGCTTTCGGCTGCTGCGGGTCGATCGCCAGCGCACGTTCGATCAGGCGCTCCGGTTCGCCATCGAGCTTGCCGTCCTGCGCCGTGCCCAGGGCGTCGGCATAGTCGGCCAGCACGCCGGCGTCCTGCGGCAGCCTTTGCGCCAGGTGGGCGTAGGCTTTGGCGGAATCGGCGTAGCGGCTCATGGCGGCGTAGGAGCGCGCCAGCATATGCCAGCCCTCGATATTGTCCGGCTCATTGCGCAGGCGTTGCGCCAGGCCTTCCACCATGGCGGGGATATCCGCTTCGGTCGGGCCGTGGTCGGTCGGGGTGGCGGCCGCCTGCAGCAATTCGGGCGGCATGGCCAGCACGTCGGGGCGGCCCACCTGCAGGTAGAGGGCGGCGGCGGCGGCCGGCAGGCCCAGGGCCAGCAGCAGCGCCAGGCGCGGTTGCTGGCGCACCAGCACGGACGGCGCCGCGCCGACGCTGGCGGCGGGCGCCGCTTCGCGTGCGGCCACGGCCTTGCGCGTCAGCAGCGGCGGGACCACGCAGGCCAGCGCCAGGGCGGCCATCAGCGCGATCACGATGACGAATGTGCTCATGCTTTTTTCCTCCAGAAACCGCGCAGCGCGGCCACGCCGGCGGCCAGCAGCAGTGCGGGGCCGAACCACAGCAGGGCGGTGCTGCTGTTGAGCGGCGGCTCGTACAGCACGAAGTCGCCGTAGCGCTGCACCATGAACTCTACCACCTGCTGCTCGCTGCGGCCCTGCGCGAGCTGCTGGTGGATCTGGGCGCGCAGGTCGAGCGCCAGCGGCGCATGCGAGTCGGCCAGGCTCTGGTTCTGGCACACCAGGCAGCGCAGCTCTTCGGCCAGGGCCATGGTGCGCGCTTCCAGCGCCGTTGCAGCGTTGGCGCTTGCTTCGTTCTTAGCCATTGGCGAGCTCCTTCACCATGCGTGCCACGCGCGCGCGCGCGTCGGGCGAGGACAGGGGGCCGATATGTTTCATGCGGATGATCCCATGCTGGTCGATGACAAACGTCTCCGGCACGCCGTACACGCCGAAATCGATGCCGATGCGGCCGTCGTGGTCGAACGCGACCTGGCGGTAGGGGTTGCCCTGCTCGCGCAGCCAGCGCAGGGCGTCGTCGCGCTGGTCCTTGTAATTGAGGCCGATCACGGGCGCGCGCACGGCGCGCGACAGGTCCATCAGATCCTTATGCTCGATGCGGCAGCCCTCGCACCAGGAGGCCCACACGTTCAGCACCCAGACGCTGCCCTTCAGGTTGGCTGGCGAGAC
The DNA here is from genome assembly GCF_041914865.1 of Pseudoduganella sp. Taxonomy (NCBI): domain Bacteria; kingdom Pseudomonadati; phylum Pseudomonadota; class Betaproteobacteria; order Burkholderiales; family Oxalobacteraceae; genus Pseudoduganella; species Pseudoduganella sp. The sequence goes on from NZ_JAYSCO010000084.1 coordinate 11,718, forward strand.
CGTGCCGGACGGGTCGTCCAGGCGCTGCGCCGAGAACTGCGGCACCGGCTTGCCGATCAGCGGCGAAGGCAGCTCGCGCGGGTTGCGCTGCAGGCCGGCCGCCAGAAAGCCGAGCAGCACGATGAACAGGGCCGCGGGGATGATGAAGCGTTTCATGGCGCCTCCTGCGCAAGCTGTGCCGCGCCAGCCGCCGGCAGGGCCGCGCCGTCCAGCGCTGCGGTTGGCGCGGCCGCCGCGTGCCGCGCCGCTACCCGGCCGGGCGCCGTGCGGTAGCGCCGGTCCAGCGCAGCCAGGAAACCGCCCAGCGCGAACAGCAGGCAGCCGCCCCAGATCCAGCCGACGAAGGGCTTGACCTGGATGCGCAGCAGCCAGCGCCCGTCGCCGGTGGCATCGCCCAGCGACACGTACAGGTCGCGCAGCAGGCTGCGGTCGATGGCGGCCTCGGTCATGGTGTCCTGCGCCACCTTATAGCGGCGCTGTTCCGGCAGCAGCACGGCAACGGCCTGGCCGCCGCCGGCACCGGCACGCGTGACGGCGACGCTGGCGCGCAGCGCGGTGTAGTTCGGGCCGCGCACGTCCTCCAGCTTTTGCAAGGTAAAGCTGTAGTCGCCCAGCGTGGCCTGCTGGCCGGGCGCCAGCACCACGTCCTGTACCTGCTCATGCCCCTTGACCATGGTCACGCCGATGACGAACACCGCCAGCCCGGCGTGCGCCGCCAGCATGCCCCACCAGGCGCGCGGCTGGCGCGCCAGCTTGCCGCGCTGCTGCAGGAACTGCGCGGCGGTGCCGAGCAGGATCCAGGCCGCCAGCAGCAGGCTCAGGGCCACCATCGGCGAACTGCGCAGCAGCAGCGCCAGGCCGCCCGCCGCGCCCAGCGCCAGGGCCGCCGGCCAGCGCAGGCGCCGTGCCAGCTGCGCCAGCGTGCCGTGGCGCCAGCCGGCGAACGGCCCGGCGGCCACCAGCAGCAGCACCGGCAGCATCATCGGTACGAACACTTTTTCAAAATACGGCGGACCGACCGAGATCTTGCCCGCGCCCAGCGCATCGAGCAGCAGCGGGTACAGCGTGCCAAGCAGCACGGTGCCGGTGGCCGCCAGCATCAGCACGTTCTGCAGCAGCAGCAGCGATTCGCGCGACAGCGGCGCGAACGTGGTGCGCTGGCGCAGGCGCGGCGCGCGCCAGGCATACAGCAGCAGCGAGCCGCCCACCACCACCGCCAGGTAGGCCAGGATGAAGGCGCCACGGCGCGGGTCGGTGGCAAAGGCATGCACCGACGTCAGCACGCCCGAACGCACCAGGAAGGTTCCCAGCAGCGACAGCGAGAACGCCAGGATGGCCAGCAGCGCCGTCCAGCTGCGGAAGGTGCCGCGCTTTTCCGTCACGACCAGGGAATGCAGCAGCGCCGTGCCGACCAGCCAGGGCATGAAGGACGCGTTCTCCACCGCGTCCCAGAACCACCAGCCGCCCCAGCCCAATTCGTAATAGGCCCAGAAGCTGCCCATGGCAATACCCAGCGTCAGGAAGCTCCACGCCGCCAGCGCCCACGGGCGCGACCAGCGCGCCCACGCGGCGTCGAGCCGCCCGCCCAGCAGGGCCGCGATGGCGAAGGCGAACGTCACCGAGAAGCCGACATAGCCCATATACAGCAGCGGCGGGTGCGCGATCATGCCGGCATCCTGCAGCAGCGGGTTCAGGTCGTTGCCGTCCGGCGCCGCCGGTATCATACGCATGAAGGGGTTGGAGGTGAGCAGCAGGAACAGCAGGAAGCCGAGCGCCACCAGGCCCAGCACGCCCAGCAGGCGCGCCTGCACCTCGCGCGGCAGCTGCCGCGACAGGAGGGCGGCGGCGAAGGTCCAGGCCGACAACAGCCAGGTCCACAGCAGCAGCGACCCCTCATGGCCGCCCCAGGCCGCGCTCAGGCGGTACTGCCACGGCAGCAGCGAATTGGAATGCTGCGCCACATAGCGCAGCGAAAAATCGTTGGCGTACAGGCTGTAGAACAGGCAGCCGAAAGCCAGCGTGCTGAACATGAACTGGCCTGCCGCCGCCGGGCGCGCCAGCGCCATCCAGCGGATATCGCCGCGCTGGGCGCCGGCCAGCGGCAGCGTGCCTTGCACCGCCGCCAGCAGCAGGGCCAGCACCAGCGCGAAATTCCCCGCCTCGCCGATCATGGTGCGCCTTTCAGCGAAGCCGGCGCGCGGCCTTGCTCCAGCGCGTGCGCCGCTTCCGCCGGCATATAGTTCTCATCGTGCTTGGCCAGCACCTCCTGCGCCAGGAACAGCGCCCCTTCGCCCAGGCGCCCTTGCGCCACCGCGCCCTTGCCCTCCTTGAACAGGTCGGGCAGGGTGCCCTGGTAATGCACCGGCACCTTCTGCACCTTGTCGGTGATGACGAAGCTCACCGTCAAGCCGTCGGCCAGGCGCTTGACGCTGCCTTCCTCGACCAGCCCGCCGATGCGGAAAATGCTCTGGCGCGGCGCGCTGCCGGCCGCCACCTGCGAAGGCGTGTAGAAGAAAACCAGGTTGTCGTTGAAGGCATTCAGCACCAGCGCCACAGCCACGCCGCAGGCGGCCAGGCTGGCGCCGACCAGTGCCAGTCGTTGATGGCGCGCTTTCATTCCTGTTCCACCTTTCGCTCGCGCAGGCGCAGCGCCCACACTTCCAGTGCCATGGCGGCGAACACCACGCCGAAAGAGCCCCAGACATAGCCGGCATAGCCGCCCATGGCCAGGAAGTCCTGCAAACTGTTCCAGTTCATTTTGTCCTCCTGCGCAGCCAGGCCGCATTGCCGTGCCGCTCCAGCACGATGCAACGCGCGCGCCGCAGCGCCACCGCAATCGCGTAACACCAGAATGCCGCCACCATCAGCAGCATGGCCGTGAACATGTCTGGCGCCATGCTGGGCGCCTTGCCGAGCGTGACGGACGGCCCCTGGTGCAGCGTGTTCCACCAGTAGACCGAGAAATAGATGATCGGGATATTCACTGCGCCGACGATGGCCAGCACCGCCGCGGCGCGGTCGGCGCGGCGCGGGTCGGCGATGGAGGCGTGCAGGCCCATGTAGCCGAGGTAAAGGAACAGCAGGATCAGCTCCGACGTCAGGCGCGCATCCCACACCCACCAGGCGCCCCAGGTCGGCTTGCCCCACAGGGCTCCGGTCCACAGGGCCAGGAAAGTGAACAGGGCGCCGGTCGGCGCCAGCGCGCTGGCCATGATGGAGGACACGCCGGTATGGTAGGACAGGCCGATGGCCGACCAGCCGGCCATGGCCAGGTAGACCAGCATCGACATCCAGGCCGCCGGCACGTGCACGAAGATGATGCGGTAAGCGTCGCCCTGCTGGAAGTCGGTCGGCGCGAACAGCATGCCAAGCGCGAGCCCGGCCAGGCCGGCCAGCACGCCGAGCGCGGTGAACCAGGGAATCAGGCGCCCGGCCAGGTGGTAGAAATTGCGCGGTGAAGCAAAAGTGAACACCGAGAAGCGGCGCCGGGCGCCGTTTGCGGTGGAATAATACGGTCGAATCATGCGATCTCCGTCCTACTCGTGCGCAATCCGCAGTGCAGCGGCGGCAGCCCAGGGCGTGGCGGCCAGCGATGCGGCGAGCAGGGCGCCCAGCAACATCAGGTGGGGCGCACTGCCGGTACCATCGCCGGCCGCTACCACTGCGGAGCTGCCGAGAATTAGTAAGGGAATATACAGGGGCATCAGAATTAGTGCAACGAGCACACTTCCACCGCGCGCGCCCAATGCCAGCGCCGCGCCGATGCTGCCCAACAGGCTGAGGACCGGTGTGCCAAGAAGTAGTCCCGCGCACAATACCGACAGTGAGGCAGCATCCAGGCCATACTGCAAGGCGACCAGCGGCGCCAGCACCAGCAGGGGCAGGCCGGAAGTGAGCCAGTGCGCCAGCACCTTGGCCAGCACCAGCAGTTCGAGCGGTTGCGCCGACAGCAGCAGCTGCTCCAGCGAGCCGTCGGCATAATCGTCGGCGAACAGGCGCTGCAGGCCAAGCAGCGATGCCAGCAGGGCCGCCACCCAGACGATGCCTGGCGCCACGCTGCGCAGCAGTTTGCCATCGGCCCCGATGGCCAGCGGGAAGAGCGAGGTCGTGACCAGGAAAAAAGCCAGCGGCATCAGCGCGTCGCTGCGGCGGCGCATGGCCAGCAGCAGGTCGCGCCGCAGCAGGCGGCCAGCGGCGTTCAGCACGGCGCCCCCAGCTGCAGGCGGCGCACCCCGGGCAACGCCGGTTCCTGGTGCGTGGTCAGAACCAGCATGCCGCCGCGCGCGCAATGCGCCTGCAGGATGGCGCCCACTTGCGCAGCGGCCTCCTGGTCGAGCGAGGCGATCGGTTCGTCGAGGATCCACAAAGGACGCTGCGGCGCCAGCAGCAGGCGCGCCAGCGCCACGCGTTTGCGCTGGCCCTGCGACAGCAGGCGCACCGGCCGCTGCGCCTCGGCCGCCAGGCCGATCGCCGCCAGCGCCTGTTGCGCTTCGGCGCGCGTGCAGTGGCTGCCGGGCAGGGCGCCCAGCGCCAGGTTTTCCCAGGCCAGCAAATCCGGCTTCAAGCCGTCCGCATGGCCGATGTGCAGCAGTTCGGCATGGAATTGGGGCCGCGTGGCGAGGATGGCTTGCCCGTGCCAGAAGACGCTGCCGCGGTCGGGACGCGCCAGGCCGCACAGCATGCGCAGCAGCGTCGTCTTGCCGCTGCCATTGCGGCCCTGGACCCAGAGGGCTTCTCCAGCTTGCAGCTTGAAATTAACGCCCGCAAACAAGGTGCTGCGGCCGCGGCGGCAAGTGAGCTGCTGGCACGACAATCCCATCTATCCCCTTTCTTGAAAGTGGTCATATGGTAGCATCGCCATATTCGCTTGCCGCGGGCGAATTGGCAAATCTATAATCTAGATCATGTTTGCTCGAAATTTTGCCTCCGCGCTGGCCCTGTGCCAGCTTGCCCTGCCTTCCCCCGCCTTAGCCGCCGACAGTGAAGAGCCCAAACGCCGCAGCCTGGCCGCCCATGTCGCGCGCGCGCCCATGGCGCTGGCGCTGGATGGCCGCCTGGACGACGCGGCCTGGGAACAGGCGCCCGCCAACACGCGCTTCTTCCAGTACCAGCCGGAGGACGGGCGCGACGCCCCCGACCATTTGCGCACCACGGTCAAGGTGCTGCTGGACCAGGACGCGCTGGTGTTCGGCGTGCGCGCCTGGAACCGCGATCCGGCGACCCTGAACGGCACCCTGGCGCGGCGCGACAAGGTAGACCGCGACCAGGACTTCATCGGCGTCTGGATCGATCCCAGCGGACATGGCCGCTCGGCGCAGTTCGTGCGCGTCAACGTGGCGGGCGTGCTGAGCGACGGCATATACCGCGCCGACGAGGATGAACTCGACGTCGGCCCCGACTATCCGGTGGAGAGCGCGGTGCACCACCTGCCCGATGGCTATTCGATGGAGATCCGCTGGCCGCTGTCCGGCCTGCGCTTCCCCTATGGCGAAGGCAAGCCCTGGCTGGTGCGCGTCGAACGCAGCGTGCCGCATGCCGACGGCACCTTGCTCCTGAGCGCTCCGCTGAAGAAGGAATCGCTGCACTTCATCGCCGAGATGGATGAACTGGAAGGCGTGGGCAAGATCCTGCCCGAAGTGCAGGACAAGCCCTATTGGGAGCTGCGCCCCGAGGTCACGCACCGCATCCGTGACCACTACGGCAAAGGCAGCAGCCAGACCAGCGTCGGCCTCGACATCAGCGCCCGCCCGCGCGCCGACTGGGTGTTCAACGCCACCCTCAACCCCGACTTCTCGCAGGTGGAGATCGACGCCCCCACCAGCAACGGCACCAGCCAGGTCGCCTTAAGCCTGCCGGAAAAGCGCCCCTTCTTCCTGGAGAGCGCCGACGTGCTGGGCATGCGCCTGCCGTCGTTCTACTCGCGCACCATCGCCGAACCGCGCTGGGGCATGCGCGCCACCTGGCGCGGCGCCGCCGCCGACGCCACTGCCTTGAGCCTGAGCGACCGCGCCGGCGGCGTCGTCATGCGCGGCGCGCCCTATGGCACCGAAGAAGCGGTGAACGCCGGCGACAGCACCGCGACCCTGCTGCGCGCCCGCCGCCACGGCGAAGAAGTGGTGGCCGGTGCTTTCCTTTCCGACCGCGACTACGGCAAGGGCGGGCGCAACACCGTGCTTGGCGTGGACGGCCAGTGGCGCCTGCCGGCCGACGGCAGCAGCCATACCCAGTTGCTGTGGACCGCCATGGCCTCGCGCACCACCGCCCAGTTCGACGACGAGGGCCGCGCCCACGCCAGCGCCGCGCGCAACAGCGGCTATGGCTACGGCCGCCTGAACTACAGCTCGGACGACTGGTTCAACATCGCCCAGCTGGAAGTCATCGGCAGCAACTTCGCCAACGACAACGGCTTCGTACCGCAGGCCGGCATCATCAAAGGCGACCTGGAACTGAACCGGCGCATGGGCGCGCGCAAGTTCGGGCCGGTGGAAGCTTACGAAAGCGAGCTGCATCTCGGCCTGCGCGAAACGCGCACGCTGTCGCACGAAGTGGTGGAGCGCTGGGTGCGGCCCGGCATCTGGCTGTTCGCCGGGCGACAGACCCGCTTCTGGGCCAATGCCGGCTTCGACCAGCAGCGCGCCCACAAAGGCGGCCGCCTGCACCGCGTGCACGCAGCGCACATGGGCATTGAAAGTTCGCCCTCATCGCGCTTCGTCAAGCTGGAAGGCGAGCTGACCCTGGGCCGCCAGCTCGACACCGAAGCCGACGCCGTGGGCAAAGGCGGCAACGTCGAACTGGAAGCCAGCCTGCGCTTCCCGCTGCCGGGCGGCTGGGCCCTGGAATCGGACCACCGCTGGAACCGCGCCTGGGTCAAGCACGAGCGGTTGCAAGACTTCAGCGACAGCGGCTGGCGCTGGGTCGGCACGCTGCACGCCACCCCGCGCGACGCCCTGCGCGTGATCGTGCAGAACACCTCCGCCCAGCGGCAGGACCGCATGCCGCAGCTGATCGAACCGGAAGACGCGCACTACCGCCACCGTTCTGTGCTCTACAAACGCACCACCCGCCACGACCGCATCGTCTCGCTCGGCGCCACCACCGACGCCAACGGCGCCCTCCCTGGCGCCAGCAAAGGGGTAACGCTCAAAGTCCAGTGGGGTATCTGATAGAAAAAATGGGGACGTAAAAAAATGGGGACGTACCCCATTTTCCGCTTTGCGGAAAATAGGGTACGTCCCCATTTTTTTCCGTCCCCATTTTTTTCCTAGCCGCGCGTCTTGCGCTGCTTGTCGAGGTACATCGCGCGGTCGGCCTTGGCCAGTACTTCGGCGACTGAGCTGCCGTCGCCGGGGAAGCAGGCGTCGCCGATGCTGGCGGTGACGCGCAAGGATTTACCTTCCCAGTGCATGGGCTGGCCGATCCGCATCGAAAGCGCCAGGCGCAGGCTGTGCAGGCGGTCCGTATTGCAATAGGCGAGCGGGATCGCAATCACGAATTCATCGCCACCCAGGCGCGCCACCAGGTCTTCGCTGCGGATCAGGCCGCTCATCCTGCGCGCCACTTCCACCAGCACCGCATCGCCCGCCGCATGGCCATGCTCGTCATTGATCGGCTTGAAACCGTCCAGGTCGATGAACAGCAGGCCGACGCTGTTGCCGCCCAGCGTGGCGTTGGCGCACAGTTCCTGGATGCGGCGCTCGAAACGCAGGCGGTTGGGCAGCCCGGTCAGGTGGTCGTGCTCGGAGATGTGCTGCGAATGGCGCTGCTCGTTGCCGGCCGCCTCCAGGTCCTTGCGCAGCACGTGCTTGAGCCGGAAGGCCTGGCGCGAGAACTTCTCGCGCGCCAGCATCGACAGTATCCCGATCAGGTTGGTGCTAATCAGAAAGAACATGATCGCCACCAGGGCGCTGCTTTCGGGCCGCAGGTGCAGCTGCTGCACGCCGACGGCAATCACGGCATAGCACGCTGTGAGCGCCATGCCGAGCAGGCTGGCCGCCAGCGGCGTGACATAGGTCCAGGTATAGAGGGCGGTGGTGACCAGGGTCAGGCCGGCGTAATAGTGGGTCCATGCCGCCTCGCCCGGGACGGAGGTGGCGATGATGGCCTCCACGCCGACGCCCCACAGGGCGTACAGGCCCAGGGTCAGTGCGTTGTAGTGGCGCTCGAACCACAGCCGGTCCTGCCAGGCGCGCAGCAGGCAGCCCAGTGTTGCCAGCAGCACCACGGTGCGCACCGCCCAGGCCAGGCCAAGGGAGCCCGGCAGGGCCCAGATATCGAGCACGCCAAAGCAGACATACAACAGCATGCACAGGAGGGAGGCCTGGCTGAAGGAGCGAAATTTCGCCGGCACGATGTCCTGCTGATAGCTCGCCTCCAGCGCCGCAGGAAAACTATCGGCCGCCGGCGCCGCAGGACTGCGTGCCGAAAGAAGTTGGGTAGGTAAAGAGATAGTGCGCACAGCCGATTCCTTATTGGAATGGTGGGCGAAGTCTAGGCCGGGATCAGGAAAGTGCGCAGGGATAAGGCGCAAGTGTTGATGCAGTATAGCAATTCGGGGTCAGGTCTGACAATCGGACATTTATTGCACGCAGTGCAATAAATGTC
>NZ_JAYSCO010000085.1:0-18727 GCF_041914865.1 Pseudoduganella sp.
GCGGATCTCGCCGATCATGATCACGTCCGGGTCCTGGCGCAGGATGGCGCGCAGGGCTTTGGCGAAGGTCATGTCGATGCGCGCGTTGACCTGGGTCTGGCCCACGCCGTGCAGGTCGTATTCGACCGGGTCTTCCACCGTCATGATGTTGGTGGAGGTGTTGTTCAGCATGGACAGCGCGGCGTACAGCGTGGTGGTCTTGCCCGAGCCGGTCGGCCCGGTGACCAGCACGATGCCGTGCGGCTGGTTGATCAGGCTGTTGAACTGCCCCATCATCTTTTCGCTCATGCCCAGGTGCGACAGGTCGAGCCGGCCCGCTTCCTTGTCCAGCAGGCGCAGCACGGCGCGCTCGCCGTGGCCGGTGGGCAGGGTCGACACGCGCACGTCGACCGGCTTGCCGCCCACGCGCAGCGTGATGCGGCCATCCTGCGGCAGGCGCTTCTCGGCGATGTCCAGCTGCGCCATGATCTTGATACGCGAGATCAGCGAGCCGTGGATCGCCTTGCGCGGGCGCACGATGTCGCGCAGCGCGCCGTCGACGCGGAAGCGCACCACCGAGGTCTGCTCGAACGGTTCGATGTGAATGTCGGAAGCGCCGTCGCGCAGGGCCTGCGTCAGCAGCGCATTGATCATGCGGATCACCGGCGCGTCGTCGGACGACTCCAGCAAGTCCTCGATGGCCGGCACGTCCTGCAGCAGCTTGGTCAGGTCCAGGTCGGCGTCGAATTCCTCCGCCACCTGCGAGGCGTCGCCGGAGGCGCTGGCATAGGCGGTGGCGATCGCCGCTTCCAGGTCGGCGCGCGGCAGGTGCTTCAGGTTGATGCGGCCGAAACGGCGCGACACTTCCGCAATGGCGGAAGCGGGCGTCGCGTTCGACATCATCACATCGACCGCGTGCTCGGCTTCGGCGCTGGGCTGGGCCAGCACCAGGAAGTCGCGCGCAAAGGCGTAGGGCAGGAGGTTGCTCATTGTTGCTGCTGTTTCTGTTCAGGCACGGAAGGCGCGGCTGGCGCGACCGGCTTGGCCAGCTGGCCGCCGCCCATCGGTTTGCCGTCCTGCAGCTGCGGCAGGGCCGGTGCGCCCAGGTTCTTGACGGCGATGCTGTCTTCCGGCGCGGCCGCCTGCTGCGTGGCGCGCATGTAGTCGTAGCGGTCGGCGGTCAGGCTCATGCCCTGGTCGCGGTTGCGCACCACCACGGGGCGCAGGAACACCATCAGGTTGGTTTTCTTGCGGGTGCGCTTCTGGTATTTGAACAGGTTGCCGATCAGCGGCAGGTCGCCCAGGCCCGGCACTTTCTCCACGTTGTCGCTGGAGTCGTCCTGGATCAAGCCGCCCAGCACCAGCACCTGGCCGTCGTCGGCGATGATATTGGTTTCGATGGCGCGGTTCTTCAGGATCAGGCCATTGGCATTGGATGCCACCGAGGCGTCGATGCTCGAGCTTTCGTTATAGATGGCCAGCTTGATGGTGCCGCCTTCGGAAATCTGCGGGCGTACCTTCAGCGTGATGCCGATGTCCTTGCGTTCAACCGTGGTGAACGGGTTGCCGCCGCCGCTGCTGGCGGTGGTGAAGGAGCCCGTCACGATCGGCACGTTCTGGCCGACCTTGATGGTGGCCACTTCGTTGTCCAGCGTGAGCATGTTCGGCGTCGACAGGATATTGCTGTCGTCGTCCGCGCCCAGCGCGTGCGCCACGGCGCCCAGTCCCAGCTCGCCGTTGGCCAGCTGCTTGAAGACGCCCAGCGTCAGGCCGGCGCCCGGCAGCACCGTGCTCTTGCCCTGCTTCAGCTGGTACAGGTTGGTCAGCGCATTGCCTTCGGCCACGCCCGGATAGTTGGTCAGGCCGCCGACGCGGTAGGTGCTGCCGGCGTTGCCGCTCAGGCCAGTCCACTGCACGCCGAACTCGGACAGCTTGTTGGCGTTGACTTCGACGATCATCGATTCGATGTACACCTGCGCGCGGCGCACGTCGAGCTGGTCGATCACGGCGCGCAGGTTGCGGTAGACCGTTTCCGGCGCGGTGATGATCAGGGTGTTGGTGGTGGCGTCGGCCTGGATGAAGCCGGCCTGGCCGCCGCCCGCCAGCGCTTGCCCGCCGCTACGGCTGTTGCTGCCGCTCAGGGCCGGGTTGGTCGGGCCGGTGCCCTGGCCGGACGCCTGCGCGCCCTGGCCCAGGCCAGACTGATTCATCTGGCCGGCGCCGCCGGTGCCGCCGCCGAGCGAGGCCAGGCCGCCGCCGGACTGGCCGCCGCTGGCGCCGCTGTCGCCGGACACCACGGAACGCAGGGTTTCCGCCAGCTTGGTCGCTTCCGCATTCTTCAGGTAGACCACGTGCACATTGCCCGCCTGCGCGGTCGGCTGGTCCAGTTTCGCGATCAGCGATTTGGCCAGGTTGGCGCGTGCCGCCGACGGTGCGCGCACCACCAGCGAGTTGGTGCGCGGGTCCGGCACCAGGTTGACGCGGCCGGAATCGCCGCCGGCGCCCGGCTCCAGCAGCTTGTTGATCATGGCCGCCAGGTCGCTGGCAATGGCGTAGCGCACCGGGATCACGTCCAGGTCGGCCGAGGACGGCGCATCGAGCGAAGCGATGATCTTGGCCAGGCGCTTCAGGTTGTCGGCGTAGTCGGTGATGACCAGGGTGTTGTTGCCCGGATTGGCGTTGATGGTGTTGTTGGGCGTGATCAGCGGGCGCAGCACGGTCACCAGGTTGGCCGAGTTCTCATGGTTCAGGTGGAAGATCTGGGTCACCACCTGGTCGCCTTTCGGGCTGGCCTGGGCGCCGCCCACCACGGTCGGCGATGCCTGCAGCTTGGCTTCCGCTTCCGGCACCACTTTGGCATAGCCGTCGCCGCTGACGATGGCGTAGCCTTGCAGGCGCAGCGCGGAGGCCAGCAGCGAGAACGCTTGCGACTTGGTGATGGATTTCTCCGACACCAGGTTGATGGTGCCTTTCACGCGCGGGTCGATCAGGAAGGTGATGTTGGTGTAGTGGCCGACCGCCTTGATCACCGATTCGATATCGGCGCCGACGAAATTCAGCGCGGCTTCGTCATTGGGCTGGGCCCAGGCCGTGACAGGGGCGGCGGCGGGCGCCAGCGCACAGCACAGCATCGCGGCGGCGCTCAGGCGGCGCAGCGCCGGGAAGGATTGTGGGCTTGCAGTATGTGTTTTCATTATCGGAACTCTAGTGCAATGACGTTTTTAACGCTATTCGGCTTGCGCTGGCCCAGCATGTTCAACAGGCCGACCAGCTGCTCTTCATATCCGGTTGCCGCTTCCGCCTGGCCGGAGAACTGCAGGCGGCCATGCTCGAACTTTCCCGTGCCACTCAACAGCAGCGGGCCGCGCTGCGAACTCAATGCCAGCGCGGCTTGCTGGCCCTGCCAGTCGAAGGCCAACTGGTAGCTGCCCAGCGGTTTCAGTGGCGACAGGCGCGACGACATATCCTGCATCTCCAGCGTGGTGCGGCCGCGCAGCGTGACCGCCTGCCCTGCGCGCTCGATCTGCAGCGAGGTCCAGGACAGCTTCATGCGGCCGCTCGGCGCCAGCGTGTTGAGCGGCGCGCCCAGGCCGGCCAGGCCGTCGGCCGGCAGCAGCAGCGCGGCCGGGCTGACTTCCCAGCTGCTCCAGCCGCCGCGCAGCGACACCGGCTGCGTCAGCGAATCCGGGTTTTCCAGTTCCAGGTCGACGCTGCCGAACAGCACCAGCGGCGACAGGCGCCAGCTGAAACGGCCCGGCAGCAGCGGCGTGACCGCGCCATCCTTGCTGGCGGCGCCGCCGACAAAGGCGGAACCGCGCCACAGCGTACCCTGCGCGTCGCCCAGGGTCAAACGGCCGCCGCTCTGCGCTTCGACCAGCTGCCCCATCCAGCTGGCCGGCAGGAAGGCCAGCACGGTCAGGCCCGCGCTGACGGCAATTGCCAGCAGCCACAAAACGGCACGCTTCATTGGACCACCGTCTCCTGGCGCAGGGTCAGGTTGGCGTCCACCTGGCCGGCCGGGCCTTGCTGCGTGACCTGGCCCTCCTGCACGGCCACGCGCTGCTCGCGCCGCATCGTGTCCAGCCAGCTCACCAGGCCGGCAAACGGCACACCCTTGAACTCCACTTTAATGTAATCGCCGGTCACGGCAAGGTTCTGCGGCGTCAGGCCGCTCGCTTGCAGCCGGGCCGTCACGCCGTCCTTGGTCAGCGCTTGCGGCTGCACCGGCGGGCTGGCGGCCAGCTGCGCCGCTTCGCCGGCCAGCGCCTGCAGCTCGGCCACCTGCTGGTTCAGGCGCGGCAAGTCCTGGCGCAGCCTGTCGCGCCCCGTCCACGCCGGGTCGACCAGCACGCCGTAGACAAAGCCGAAGGCGACCACGGCGCCGCCGATCGTCAGCATGCGCTGTTCCTGCTCGGTGCGCGCCCCCCACCAGGCGGCCGCGCGGGCGCGGTAGTTGTTGATGGTGTCGTTCAGGCCGGCCATTATTTGCCCCCCGCCTTCACCAGCCACACGCCGGGGCCGCTCTCGCTGGCGGCCAGCTTGCGCTGCGCCAGCGCCGCCTGCACCTGCGCCATGGCGCTGGCGTCGATGCTGTTCGGCTTGAACTTGACGGTCATGCTGCGGTCCTTGTATTCGATACCGGCCACCACTTCGCGGTTGGGCAGCACGGCCAGCGCTTCGCCCAGGGCGGCGCTCATATTGGTGAAGTCGTCGGCACTGCCGCCGCCATTGCTGGCGCGCGCCACGGCGATATTGCGCCGCATCTGCGCCGCCGGGTCGTCCGTCACCGGCTGGTTCGGATAGGCGGCGCGGAACACCTGCACCATGTTCTGGCGCACAGTAGCAGCTTCGCGTTTCAGGCGTATGTATTCCCAGTTCAGGCCGACGATATTGACCAGGATGGCGGCAACGGCGATGCGGTAGGGCCATTTCCAGCGCGCCCAGGCGCGGGCGGTAGCGCCGCTGGCGGCGCCCAGGCCGGCGGCCAGGTCGAGGGTCACCGCCTTGGCGGCGGCGATGCGGTGCACCCAGTTGTCTTCTTCCAGCGTGATGCCCGGCACGCCGGCCGCTGCGGCGGCATACTCGGCGCGCTGCGCCGGCGCCACGTACAGCGTGACCGGCGCCTCGCCGGCCAGCGCGCGCAGCGTGTGCAGCGCCGGTTCGGGCGCGTTCGGCAGGGTCAGGCCCAGGCCTTCATACGGCGCGCTGCGCAGGGTCAGCTCCAGGCCGGCGTCATCCAGGCCCAGGGCGGCGGATACGCTGCCCGGCGCCAGCGGCAGGCACAGTTGCACCGGCAGCGCCGACACGCCGTGCGCGCCCTGCGCCACCAGCGCTTTGACCAGCACTTCCAGCCAGGCGCGGTTGGCCACGGCCACCACGCGCTCGTCGCTGTCGCCGCTGGCGGGCGCCAGCGCCAGCACGCAATCGGCCGGGTCGCCCAGCACCTGCTCTTCCACCAGGTGCGGCAAGGCCGCTTTCAGCTTGGCGGCGGACAGCGGCGGGACTTTGACTTTCAGCAGCGAGACATCGGCGGCAGCCAGCAGCAGCACCACGCGGCGCGCGCCGGATACCAGTTCGCCCAGGTTGCCCAGGGCGCCGGCGCCCTGCTGCATCACGTTGCCGCCGTCGCCCACCAGGGCGAACTGGCAGCTGGCCGGCACGCCGTTGTCGGCGGCTGCGGCGCGGGCCGGATACCGAATGTAGAGTGTTGTCAAAGCTTGCCTTCCCTATTCCCTAATTTCCCTTAGATTTCCCGAATCCAGACCACTTGCGTATTGTTCTGCGTGCGGTACACCAGCGACCAGGACATCAGTTCCGCGCGGTCCAGCTTGACCCGGCTCAACACCAGGAAGTAGTCGCTGCGCGTGTCGTACTCGATATCCGGCTGGATGGTCTTACCCAGCGACGCCAGCTGCGCATCAAACGCCTGCTTGTTCATATACGGCGTGCGCTTGCGCGCGGCCACCAGCGCCTGGCCTTCGGCCGTCACCATGCCCGGCCCCAGCGCCCCCAGCAATTCCGCAGCGGCAGTATTCACATTGATCGCGGTCGGCTGCGGCAGCACCACCACGAAATCGCGCAGCTTCTCGATCGCCTTCTGGTCGAAGCCGGACACGGACAGCAAATCTTCCGGGCGCAGCATCTTCATCGGCTGCCCGTTACCGGCCTGCACCGGCAGCACATTGGCCGGCGGCGGGCCCGATGGCGCCAGCAGGCCGGCGCCTTCGCTGCGCGCCACCTGGGTCGCCACCACCTGCGCCAGCGCCGGGTTCAGCTGCAGGTTCTGCAGCAGGCGCGTAAACACCGCCAACTGGGCCCGGTTGATGCCGCCCGCCCCGCCCACGATGGCAAGATTCGCCAGATTGTAGCGCGACTGTGCGTCGTAAGTCTGTCCTGAAATTGAAGCGTCGAAGCTTTCGCCCTGGATCCGTTCGCGTTCCACAAACTGGTCCAGCCGCGTTTCCGCCAGCGGCGTGGCCCAGATGCCGTCGGCGCGCGTGACCATGCGGTTGTCCATCATGTCCTGGCGCAGGATAAGCCGCACCAGATCAAGGCCGCCGCGCAAAATCCAGCGCGTCTGGAAATGCAGGCGCTGGTTTTCCATCGAGCGCACCTGCACCTGCTGCTGCCAGAACAGGCTGGCCACGATCGACACCGCCAGGGTGGTCAACAGTAGCGCGGTAACAACAGCCACGCCGCGCTGGCGCACCGGATGGCGTCGTTTCATACGGCCCCCAGCAGGAAGACTTTGGTCAGCGGCACGGACTGGCCCTGGATCAGCAGCGAGATTTCCAGCCCGGTCGGGCCTTCGCTCGGGGCGCGCACCGGCGTGCCCGGCGGATTGGCGCTCCCGGTGCCGGTGCCGGTGCCGGTGCCGCTGCCGCTGCCGCTGCCGTCGCTGCCCGGGCCACCGACCACGGCGCCGCCGCGCTCACCGCCTTCGCCGCCCTCCGCGCCCGGCAAGGCGCTGCTGAAGGCGGTCGAGGAGTTGCCCGGCAGTTTCCAGCCGCCCGTTTCCCACACGCGCACGTCCATGCTGGTGACGCCGCCTTGCAACGCCACCGCGCCCTGCGCGCTGGCGTCGCCCAGCGCCGCCTGCCACAGGGCCTGCAGCTGCACCAGGTCGCGCGTCAGGCGCGATTCGCGCCGCAGCAGCATGCCGTCGTGGATCAGGTAGCTCACCACCTGCAGCTGCGACGGCGCATTTTCGGCCAGCACGGTGCGGATAAAGACCAGGCGGCTGCTGTCGGCCATCACGTTCGGGCGCTGGCGCAGCAAGCCCTTGTCGGCGATCTGTTCCAGGTCGCTTTGCATCTGGGCGAAGGTGAGCTGGATGCCGCGCGTCTGCTCCATGTTCTGCGTCAGCTGCTCACGCGAGCGCACGATGCCGTCCAGCCCGCGCCAGCCCATCACGGCGACAATGGCCAGCACGGTGATCGCCACCAGCAGTTCGATCAGGGTAAATCCGCGCGCCGCCTTCATTCTTGCAGCACCAGTTGCACCAGCTTGATGATGCGCCGTTGCGGCGCGCTGGCTTCGAACACGCTCACCTCGACCCGGCGCATGCGCGGGTTGGGCGAGGCGATCACTTCTTCTTCGCACACCAGCTGCAGGTCGGCCTGCGGGCATTCGAAGGTGGTTTTGCCGGTGGCCGGCCAGCTCTTGGCCAGGCGCACCTGCACCAGCCGGTTCTCGGCCGACCAGGTGGCCATCATGGCGGTGCGCAGGCCCTCGCTGTTCTGCGTCAGGCTACCCATGGCGCGCAGGGCGGCGCCCAGCGCGGTGCCGACGATCAGCAGCGCCACCAGCACTTCCAGCAGGGTAAAGCCTCGTTGCCGCATTCTTCAGTCCACCGTGAAATGGCCGACGCCGTCGGCGCGGATGACGGCCCGCGCGTCGCCGCTGGCCAGTGTCAGGACAAAGGGGCGGTCCACCGGTTCGCGTCCGAACACGATGCGCGTGCTGCCCGGCAGGTTGCTCGGCGGGTCCAGCAGCAGGGTCACCGGCCCGGCCTGGAACGGCCGTTCGCGCAGCAGGTCGTCCTGCGGCAGGGTTTCCCAGCTGCGTTCATTGCGCACCAGGAAGCGGTAGCTGTCCGGCCCCGCCTCGAAGGCGATGGGCCGGTTGCGCACGATGGCCTCGTCGCGCGCCAGCTGCAGCAGGAGGGCGATGCGCGACGCCTCCTTCTGCATGGCCTGCGCCTGGGTCGGCGCGGCGCTCATCACAGTCAGGCCGAGCGTGAGGCCGATGATGACCAGCACCACCAGCAGCTCGATGAGCGTGAAGCCGCGCGGCACGGCGCGGCTGGCGCCCTTAAATTTCCCAGGAGCCGATATCCGCATCGTCGCCGGTACCGCCTGGCTGGCCGTCGGCGCCATAGGAGAACACATCGATTTCACCTTTTACGCCCGGGGACAGGAACTGGTACGGATTGCCCCATGGGTCTTTCGGCATTTTTTCCAGGTACGGCGCCTTCCAGCCGTTGGCGGCCGGGCCGGCGGTCGGCTTGGTCATCAGCGCCTGCAGGCCCTGCTCGGTGGTCGGGTAGCGCTGGTTGTCCAGCTTGTACATCTTCATGGCCTGCATGATGGTGGAAATCTCGACCTTGGCGGCGGCCGTCTTGGACTGGCCCACGCGGTCCAGCACCTTCGGCAGCACCAGGGCCGCCAGCACGCCCATGATCACGACCACGACCATGATCTCGATCAGCGTAAAGCCGGCGGAGCGGCGTTTGCTTGGCTTTTGCATAAGATTCATTAAAAGTTAAACTGGCAGTATAAGTGATTCAATCGTGCTTGCGGCCAATCGCGCCAATCTGGCGCAACACGCCCTCGTTGGAGCCGGCGATGTTGGCCGGCACCGCCTCCAGCGGCTTCACCGCCGGCACGTTCTCGACGAAAGGCTTGATGCCGAGCGCCTGGTCCACCTCTTTAGGATAGATGATGTGGCCGCGCGTGATCACGGCCGCCACCTTGCGCAGGTCCTCGATATTTTTGGTTGGGTCGCCGTCCACCAGCACCAGGTCGGCCAGCTTGCCGGCCTCGATGCTGCCGCGGTCGGCGCTGGTGCGGGTGTAGCGGGCGCCGTTGCGGGTCGCCACCTGGATCGCCTCGGCCGGGGTCAGGCCGGCCTTGACCAGCAGCGCCAGCTCGGAATGCAGGGTGAAGCCGGCCAGGTCGTCGGTGCCGGCCACGATCGGCACGCCGGCCTTGTGCAGGGTGCCGACGAACTGCACCATCTTGGCGAAGGACTTCTCGTAGCGCGCCTGGGTGGCGGCGTCCGGGATCTTCATGGTGCCGACGTGGAAGCCGCGCGCCACGTCCGGCGGCATATTGTCCTTGATGGCGGCCCATGGCTCGTTGACGTCGCCGTCCTTCTGCTTGAGGAAGGCGAAGGTGGCCAGGGTCGGGTCGACCACGATCTGCTTTTTCTTCAGCGTGGCGACAAAGTCCTTCACCGCCTTGGAATTGAAGTCCAGGCCGGCCACTTTCTCGGCCGGCAGGTAGAAGCGCTCCAGGCTGCGGGTTTCCACGCCCGGCTTGAACAGGAAGTTCAGCATGACCTGGTTGATGTGCTGCAGCTCGTCGTAGCCGGCGTCCAGCGCTTCCTGCGCGCGCAGGCCGGCCGGCACGTGGCCGGACACGCGCATGCCGCGCAGGTGGGCGTAGGCCACGGTCTCCTTCAGGATCTCTTTCGGGAAGGAGTTGTAGATCTTCAGCTGCGGGTAGCCATGCTCGGCGTACCAGTCGATGGCGCGCTTGGACTGCTCCAGCGTCTTGACCACGAAGCCGCCGTTGGAGGAGTACGGGCTTTCGCCTTCCAGGAAGCCGGTCGGCACGATCTGCGGCGCCAGCAGCTTGCCGCCGGCGGTTTCGTCGATCATCATCTGCAGCTGGGCGTTGTCATTGCCCAGGTCGCGCAGCGTGGTGACGCCGGCCGCCACGTGCAGCGCGCCTTCCCAGCGGCCCAGGTGGGCGTGCATATCGTACAGGCCGGGCAGCATGATGCGGCCGGCGGCGTCGATCTCGTTGACGGCGCCGCGCACCGGCGCGCCGGCCGGCAGGATGGCCGAGATGCGGCCACGCAGCACGTACACATCGGACGGCGCGCCAACTTTACCCGTGCCGCTGTCGAAGATGCGCGCATTCTTCACCACGGTCAGGCCCTGCAGCGGATGCTGCAGCCTGGCCGCCAGGTCGTTCAGCATTTGTGCTTCGGCCTTTTTCTGGCGCGTGGCCAGCGCCTTGCCGTTGTCCTGCCAGCCGTCGATGGCGGCCACGAACACGCCCGGCACCACCACGGCGAACAGCTCCGGCTTGTCGCCCTTGGTGGCCCACATGAACTGCGGGCTGAGGCCGATGCCGGTCTGGGCGATCAGCTCGACCGACTGCTTCCTGCCGCCCGGGCCGGTCACTTCCACCTCGTCCAGCACCTTGTGGGTCAGGGTGCCGGTCGGCAGCAGCGGCAGGCTGCGGCCGGGCGCGGCGGCCAGCGCGGCAATGGCGCGCGAGGCGACTTCGAAACTGCTGTTGAGCGGAACGTAGAGGGCCGGGCCGGTGACGTCGCGCGCGCCCTTCTCGGTGGTGGAGGTCCAGGATGCCTTGCCGCCGTTGCGCTCGAATTTCTCATCGACCACGGCGCCAAAGGTCGAGTTGCCCTTGACGTGGTAGGCGGTCATGGTGCGGTCGGCGCCCAGGCGGAATTCCTCGCTCAGCTCGGGGCCGCGGCCGTTGTCCTTGTAAATGAAGCGCACCTTGGTCAGGCCGTCGTCGTGGTTTTCCACCACCTGCTCGCCCATCTGCTTGCCGTTGTTTTCGGAAATGATGACGTAGCGCGTGGTCTGGGTGACCGCGGCTTGGGCAAACGCGCTGGCGATCGCCAGCGCCAGGACGGCGGAAACTCGCTTCATGGGTGGATCTCCTTTTATTGGTGTGGGGTCCCGCACACGGGACAGGCCTCGTTGCGGCTGATGCTAATGCTGTTCCATTCCATGCGCAATCCGTCCAGCAGCAGCAGGCGCCCGGCCAGCGACTCGCCCACGCCCATCACCAGCTTGAGCGCCTCGGCCGCCTGCATGGCGCCGACCACGCCCACCAGCGGCGCGAACACGCCCATGGTGGAGCAGGCCACGTCCTCGAACGGCTGGTCTTGCGGGAACAGGCAGGAATAGCAGGGGCCCGGCGCGCGGCCATCGGCGCGGCGCGGGTCGAACACGGACACCTGGCCGTCGAAGCGGATCACGGCGCCCGACACCAGCGGCACGCCGTGCGCCACGCAGGCGCGGTTGACGGCATGGCGCGTCTGGAAGTTGTCGGTGCAGTCCAGCACCACGTCGTGCTGCGCCACCAGCGTGGCCAGGCGCGCGTCGTCGACGCGCTCCACCAGCGCCGTGACCTGGCATTCCGGATTGATGGCGTGCAGCGTGGCGCGCGCCGACTCGGCCTTGGGCTGGCCCACGCGCTCGGTGGTGTGGGCGATCTGGCGCTGCAGGTTGGTCAGGTCGACGCTGTCATGGTCGACGATGGTGAGGCGGCCGATGCCGGCCGAAGCCAGGTAGAGCGCCGCCGGGGAACCCAGGCCGCCGGCGCCGATCACCAGCGCCCGGCCCTGCAGGATGGCCTGTTGGCCTTCGATGCCGATTTCATCGAGCAGGATGTGGCGCGAGTAGCGCAGCAGCTGCTGGTCGTTCATTTACTTGGCGGCCAGCTCGGGCTTGGAGGTCTTCACCGGCAAGCCCTTGAAGTGGCGCAGCGCCTGTTCCAGCTGGAAGTCGTCCTTGCTGCCGAATTCGAACGGCTTCTGCTTGCGGGCGGCGGCCAGCAGGCGCTGCTCTTCTTCCAGTTCGTCGCGGCGGATGCGGCCCGGCGCGTCTTCCTCGCCGTCGCTGTTGGCCAGGTGTTTCTGCAGGTCCGCCTCGCGCAGGCGCAGGGCGTTGATCGGGTCGCCCTCGGCCGTTTCGTCGACCAGCACATCGGGCGTGATGCCCTTGGCCTGGATGCCGCGGCCGTGCGGCGTGAAGTAGCGCGCGGTGGTCAGCTTGACGGCCGAATCGGCCGTGATCTGGCGCAGCGTCTGCACCGAGCCCTTGCCGAAGGTCTGGCTGCCCATGACGATGGCGCGCTTGTAGTCCTGCAGCGCGCCGGCCACGATTTCGGAGGCGGAAGCCGAACCGCCGTTCACCAGCACCACCATCGGCACGGTCTTGTAGAAGGCCGGCAGCTTGGCCAGCGGGTCGGCGCCGCTGCGGTTGGCGTAGTTCGGCAGCGAGGCGTGGAAGGCTTGCTTGGAATCGGCCAGCTGGCCGTCGGTGGACACCACCAGCGCGTCCTTCGGCAGGAAGGCCGCCGAGACGCCGACCGCGCCCTGCACCACGCCGCCCGGGTCGTTGCGCAGGTCGAGCACCAGGCCCTTCAGGTTCGGCTCCTTGGCGTACAGGGCGGTCAGCTTCTTCGCCATGTCTTCCACCGTCGGTTCCTGGAACTGCGAGATGCGCAGCCAGGCGTAGCCCGGTTCCACCATCTTCAGCTTCACGCTCTGCACGCGGATCTCTTCGCGCACGATGGGAATCAGCAGCGGCTTGTCTTCGCTCTTGCGCGACACCGTCAGCACCACGCGGGTGCGCGGTTCGCCGCGCATTTTCTTGATCGCCTCGTCCAGCGACAGGCCTTTCAGCGGCTGGCTATCGAGGCGGGTGATCAGGTCGCCGGCCTTGATGCCGGCGCGCCAGGCGGGCGAATCCTCGATCGGCGCCACCACCTTGATATAGCCGTCCTCCATGCCGACCTCGATGCCGATGCCGACGAACTTGCCGTGGATCGACTCGCGCATTTCCTTGAAGGCGGTCTTGTCGAGGTAGACGGAATGGGGATCGAGCGAGGACACCATGCCGGCGATGGCGTCCTGCACCAGCTTCTTGTCGTCGACCTGTTCGACGTAGTCGGATTTGATCAGGCTGAAAACTTCGGACAGGGTACGCAATTCCTCCAGCGGCAAGGGACTGCCGGCGCGCTGCGCCAGGGCCGAAAACTGCATCGAGACGGCGATGCCAGCCACCATACCAAGGCCGACCAGGCCCAGACTCTTCGTTTTGTTGCCCATTGATTGCTTTCCGCCGCTAGAACTTGACCCACCCGGCCGGATCTATCGGCTTGCCCTGGTGGCGCATTTCAAAGTATAAACCCGATTCTTCGTAACCGCCGGTATTTCCGACGGTGGCGATCACCTCGCCCGCCTTGACCACATCGCCGGCGCGCTTCAGCAGCGCCTCGTTGTAGCCGTAGCCGCTCCAATACTGGCCGCCATGGTCGATGATGATGAAGTTGCCGTAGCCGCGCAGCCAGTTGGCGTGCACCACGCGGCCCGCCGCCACCGCGCGCACTTCGGCCCCGCCGCCGGCCTTCACCACCATGCCCTTCCAGGCCACGCCGTCGGCGTTCTTGCTGCCGAAGCGTTTTTCAACCTTGCCCGCCACCGGCACCGGCAGCAGGCCTTTCAGCCTGGCGAACACGCCGTCCGCCACCACCGGCGCCAGCGCCACCTCGGATGGGCGCGGCGACTTCTCGTCGCGCACCTCGCCACCCTGCGCCGGCTCCGGCTTGGCGGCCACCTTCGGCTCCTCCTCCACCGGCACCGGCTTGGGCGCCGGCTTGCCGGCCTTTTTCGCTTCCTGCGCCAGGCGCTCGCGCTCGGCCTGGGCCTTGGCGCGGGCCAGCGCGCGCGCTTCGGCGTCGGCCTTGGCTTTGGCCGCGCGTTCGGCGGCCAGCTTTTCCTGGCGCGCTTTTTCGGCGGCGGCGATGCGCGCCTGTTCTTCGATCAGCTTGTTCAGGCGCTCCACCAGGTTGTCCAGGCGCTGCGCATCCTGCTCCATGCGGCCCGCCTCCTTGCGCTGGGTGACCAGTTTCTTGGACAGGCTGGCCAGGGTGGCGGCGCGGCGCGCCTTCTCCTGCTCCAGCTTGGCCTTCTGCTGGCGCTCTTCCTCGGCGATTTCGTCCAGTTCCTGCTTGGCGTTCTGCGCCTCGGCCTGGTTGTCCTCGACCTTTTTCAGGTTGGCGCGCAGCGCCTCCAGCAGGCGCGCCTGCGACTGCGACACATAGGCCATCAGCTGCAGCTCGCGGTTGATGCGGTTCGGGTTGTCGCCCGACAGCAGCAGCTTGATGCGGTCTTCATTGCCGGCCACATACTGCTCGCGCAGCAGCTTGGCCAGCTGCTGCTTCTGCGCCGCCACGGTGGCGGACAGGCGCAGCTGCTCGGCGGCCAGCTCGGCCACCTTGCCATTCAAATGGGTCTGCTCCGCCGCCAGCTCGCGCAGCGTGCGGTTGGCGTCGGAAATGGCTTCCTCCGACTCGGCCAGGGTATCGGCCGCGTCTTCCTTGGCGCTCTCGGTCTTGCCGATTTCCGCCTTCAGGGTGGCCAGCTTGCGCGCCAGCGCCGCGCGCTCGGTCTCGGCGGCGGCTTTTTGCTTGCTGCGCTCGGTCGGCTTGGGCGCGGCGGGCGCGTGGCCGGCGG
This sequence comes from Pseudoduganella sp., assembly GCF_041914865.1. NCBI lineage: Bacteria > Pseudomonadati > Pseudomonadota > Betaproteobacteria > Burkholderiales > Oxalobacteraceae > Pseudoduganella > Pseudoduganella sp. Next base: position 14,485 of record NZ_JAYSCO010000085.1, read on the forward strand.
CCAGCGCCAGCAACAGCGCCAGCGCCGCCGACGCCGCGGCGCGCCACGCCGGGCGCCCGGCGCGACGGGTCGGAGTCACTGCCATCGGGACTTACTTGGCCTTGCCCTGGTTGGCCACGGCTGCCTGGGCGGCAGCGATCGCCGCCGGGTCGCCCAGGTAGTAGGACTTGATCGGCTTCAGGTCGGCATCCAGCTCATACACCAGCGGCTGGCCATTCGGGATGTTGAGGCCGACGATGTCCTCGTCGCTGATGCCGTCCAACATCTTGATCACGGCGCGCAGGCTGTTGCCGTGGGCCGAAATCAGGATTTGCTTGCCGGCCTTGATGGCCGGGGCGATTTCATCATTCCAGGCCGGCATCACGCGCGCCACGGTGTCTTTCAGGCACTCGGTGAGCGGGATGGCGTCTTTCGGCAGGCCGGCGTAGCGCGGGTCGTTGAAGGAGGTGCGGTCGTCGCCCGCTTCCAGCGCCGGCGGCGGGATGTCGTAGCTGCGGCGCCATACCAGCACTTGCGCGTCGCCGAATTTGGCGGCGGTTTCGCCTTTGTCCAGGCCCTGCAGCGCGCCGTAGTGGCGCTCGTTCAGGCGCCAGTCATGCTTGATCGGCACATACATTTCATCCATCTCGTCCAGCGTCAGCCACAGCGTGCGGATCGCGCGCTTGAGCACGGAGGTGTAGCACAGGTCGAAGGAGAAGCCGGCATCTTTCAGGATTTTGCCGGCGGTTTTGGCTTCGTTGACGCCTTTTTCCGTCAGGTCCACATCGGTCCAGCCGGTGAAGCGATTTTCCAGGTTCCAGGTGGACTCGCCATGACGCATGAAAACGATCTTGTACATAGAGCAATATCTAAAGAGTGGGAAATTAGTGGAAATCGCCGCCGAAGCCACGAACAGGCATCTATTTTATAATGCTGGCATTCAATTCAACCATTCGAATAACTGGATTACCGTGAAATTCTTCCTCGACAATATTTTTCTGATCGCCATCGTCCTGCTGTCCGGCGGCGCCCTGCTGTTCCCGGCCCTGATGCAACGCGGCAAAAAAGCCTCCCCGGCCGAAGTGACCCTGCTGATCAACCGCGGCAAGGCGGGCGTGCTCGATGTGCGCGCCAAGGACAAGGCGGAAAGCCGTATCATCGACTCCAAGCACATCCCGCTGGCCGAACTGGGCAACCGCATGGGTGAACTGGACAAGTTCAAGAACAAGACCCTGGTGGTGGTATGCGATAAAGGGATCAGCGCCTTCAGCGCCGCCCGCATGCTGGAAAAGTCCGGTTTCTCCGACGTTGTCGTGCTGGAAGGCGGGATCGAAGCCTGGAAGGCGCAAAACCTGCCGCTGACTAAATAAGGAGCTGCCATGACTGCTACTGTAACCATGTACAGCACCCTGGTGTGCCCGTATTGCGTGCGCGCCGAACGCCTGCTGGAGAGCAAGGGTGTCACCGCCATCAATAAAATCCGCGTCGACCTCGATCCGGCCCAGCGCCAGCTGATGATGGAAAAGACCGGCCGCCGCACCGTGCCGCAGATCTATATTGGCGACACCCACGTGGGCGGTTTCGACGATTTGTATGCGCTGGACCAGGCTGGCGGCCTTGACCCCTTGTTAAAAGGTTAAACGCCCCCAAATACAACGGACAGGCAGGCAAAACGTTTGAAAATAAATCATTTTTGCTACAATTGCCGTCGCGTTTGACTTGGGCTGTCCCTGGACAAGCATTAACTATATAACTGATACGAAAGCGTTCCATGTCTGAAGAAAACCTGCAACCTGTGTTCCAAATCCAACGCGTCTACCTGAAGGACATGTCCCTGGAACAGCCGAACTCCCCAGCCATCTTCCTGGAGCAGGAAGCCCCTTCGATCGAAGTGGCACTGGACGTTGGCGCTGAGCCAATCGCCGACGGCATCTTCGAGTCCACCGTGACCGTGACCGTGACCGCCAAGGTCAAGGACAAAGTCGCGTTCCTGGTGGAAGGCAAGCAAGCTGGTATCTTCGAAGCCCGCAACATTCCGGACGAGCAGCTGGACCCGCTGCTGGGCATCGGCTGCCCGAACATTGTGTACCCGTACCTGCGTTCGAACATCGCCGACATGATCACCCGCGCCGGCTTCCCGCCGATCCACCTGGCAGAGATCAACTTCGAAGTGTTCTACCAGCAGCGCCTGGCCGCCATCGCCGCCCAGCAGCAAGCTGCTGAAGGCGCCGCGACCCCGGTCGAAGGCACCGCAACCGTGCAGTAATACTTCTGCGATACTATTGGGGGGCACGGCCCCCCAAAAATGCAAAGGCCCCCGTGGGCCTTTGCGCATTTTTAAGAGTCTTTTCGATGAATTTACGCCGCATTGTCGCCCTCGCCTTGCCGCTGCTGGCCAGCGCCAGCGCCCAGGCGCTCGACTTCCGGTCGGTCGGCCCCCATCCTGCCGTGCTGTACGGCGCGCCATCCACCCGCGCGGCCAAGCAGTACATCGTGCCGCCCGGCGCCCCGCTGGAGATCGTGCTGACCTATGGCGAATGGGTCAAGGTGCGCGATATGGCAGGCGACCTGGCCTGGACCGAAGCCAAGGGCTTGAGCAAGCAGCGCAATGTGATCGTGCGCGCCGCCAACACCAAGGTGCGCGGCAGCGCCGACGATACGGCGCCCGTGGTCTTCACGGCCGATAAAGGCGTGCTGCTGGAACTGGCCGAAGCGCCAGCCAACGGCTGGACCAAGGTGCGCCACCGCGACGGCCTGGCCGGCTATGTGCGCAGCGCCGAAATCTGGGGCAACTGAGCAAGATGCAAGAACACTATAAAAGCGCGCCGCGCAAGATCAGCGTGCTGGGCGCTGGCGCCTGGGGCACAGCGGTGGCGATCGCCGTCGCCGCCCGCCACGATGTGCTGCTGTGGGGCCGCAACGCCGCCGCCATGGCCGACATGGCCCGCGCGCGCGACAATACCCACTACCTGCCCGGCTACCCGTTCCCGCCGGCGCTGCAGGTGACCGCCGATTTCGACGCCGCCGTGGCGCATGCCGGCCAGGACGGCCTGCTGATCGCCGCCTGCCCGGTGGCCGGCCTGCGCCCGCTGCTGCAGGCGCTGCAGGGCAAGGCGATCCCGAACATCGTCTGGCTGTGCAAGGGCTTTGAATACGACACCGGCATGCTGCCGCACCAGATCGTGCGCGAAGTGCTGGGCGAGGCAGTGCCGGCCGGCGCCCTGTCCGGCCCCTCCTTCGCGCAGGAAGTGGCGAAAGGCCTGCCGTGCGCCCTGACCATCGCCTCCAGCGATGCCGCCCTGCGCGAACTGGTGGTGGGCGCCGTGCATGGCGGCACCATGCGCGTCTACTCCAGCGAAGACATCGTCGGCGTGGAAGTCGGTGGCGCCGTGAAGAATGTGCTGGCCATCGCCACCGGCGTGGCGGACGGCATGGGCCTGGGCCTGAACGCGCGCGCCGCGCTGATCACGCGTGGCCTGGCCGAAATCACGCGTCTTGGCACCGCGCTGGGCGGCAATATCGAAACCTTCATGGGCCTGACCGGCATGGGCGACCTGATCCTGACCTGCACCGGCGACCTGTCGCGCAACCGGCGCGTCGGCCTCGGGCTGGCGCAAGGCAAATCGCTGGACACCGTGGTCAATGAACTGGGCCATGTGGCGGAAGGCGTGCCGTGCGCCAAGGCCGTGCGCGAACTGGCGCGCCGCCTGGGCGTCGACATGCCGATCACCAACGCCGTCGCCAGCGTGCTGTTCGACGGCCTGCAGCCGGCCGACCTGGTGCAAGGCTTGCTGGCGCGCGACCCGCGCTACGAAAGCTTCAATCCGGCAGCAAAATAGTCAGCAACAACAGGGAATCGGCGTTGGCCCGCAGCGCATGCGGCGCGCCCCCCTCCAGGTGCAGCAGCTCGCCCGCGCGCAGGATGGTGGTGCGGCCATGGGCATCGAAGGCCACCTCCCCCTCCAGGCACTGCAAGGTAATCTGGCCGCGCACCGCATGCTCCGGCAAGGCGCGCCCGGCCGGCACCGTCATGCGGATCAGCTCCAGCTGCTCCGTCTTCGCCAGTGCGATGGAAGAAAACTGCGACAAGCTCTCACCGGCCGCCCGGCCGACCCGGACCGCCTGGCCCGATATTGCATGTGGTAGCGCCATATGCCCTCCCTGGATGACCCCCATGATAGCAGCAGGCACCGCAAGGCCGGGGCCACCAAGATCGGGGTCAGGTCTGACAATCGGACAAAACTTGCGCTACGCGCAAGTTTTG
>NZ_JAYSCO010000086.1:0-18109 GCF_041914865.1 Pseudoduganella sp.
ACCAAACTGTCCACTTCGGGGCCCGGAAGAACGGTGGACATTTCCTCGAGAAATGTCCACCTTTCTTCCTGACCCCGAAGTGGACATTTTTGGGGTTAGTCGATGGTGAGGGGGAGGTCGCGGCCGGTGGGGGCGGTGTTGCCGGCGAAGTCGGCGGCGTGGATGCGCAGGGTGTAGTCGCCCGGGGCGAGGTCGCTCACTTTCCATCTGCCGGGCTTGACCTCGCCATGCGCGAGCTGGCTGTGCAGGCTGTACGTGAAGCGGGTGGCTTTGCTGCCGTAGACCGTGATGCCGCTGTCGGCGGAATACACCACTTTCACGGCTTCCCGTTGCTTCGGCAGCTGGTCGTAGGTCTGGGTGATGCGTACTTTCTCGTAACCCGGCACCGGCGTGCCGTCCGCCTGCAGGAGCTGGTAGCCGAGCTGGTACAGCCCGAGCCGGCGTCGCGCCAGGTTGCCGTCCATCTGGTCGAAGGCGTCCACCACCACGCTCACCTCGCCCAGCGCGCGCGGGATATGCAGGCGTTGGCCTTTCTTGGCCGGCAGGCGTTTGTCCTGCGGGTCGTAAATGGCGATGCCCTGGATCTGCGGGTTGACCGTGTCGCGCAGGCCGGGGAACGGCAGCGCCAGCGGGTTGACCACAAGGCCACGGTCGTACAGGTCGAGGTGGACATGGGCCATCTGGTTCACCACGCCCAACTGGTTGCCCACATAAAAGCGCGTGCCGCGCCGTACCCGCACGCGCTCGGGCTTGCCTTTGTCGTCCAGCAGCAGCTCGAAACGTTCGTCCAGCGGCCGGTTCTTGCGGTCGCGGCCGACTTTCATGTGGATGTAGCTCGTCGTGCCGAGGTTGATGCCCTCCGAGACCGTGCCAAAAGCCCAGTTGGGCAGCGGGTCGCTGACCTTGGCCTTTTCCACCACATGCACCGAGCTGCCGACGTCGGCCTGCACGTCGAGCCCTGCGTGGAAGTGATGGCGGCTGTCGCCGTCGTAGCTTCCCCTCACCTCGCCCATCAGGCCCACCACTTCATGCGGCTGGTTTTGCGGCAGCACGGGCCACGGCATCTGGCCCTGGCGGCGTTGCTCCATCAGTGCCGAACCGGTTGGGGCGAGGGTCGCGGCGACGGCGCTGAAGGGGGCCGGCGCGACGGCCGGCCTGCTGGCCGGCGCCGCGCTGGCAGCCGGGACGATGCGGTGCAGGCGCTGGGCGGGCGCATCGGCCACCAGCAGGCCGCCGTCCTTGGCGAGGGCGAGGCCGCGCGGTCCGTAGACCTGCATGCTGCCGTCGGTTCCGATGGCGGGGTCGGCGGGATGGGCGGCGTCGGGCAGCGTGGCCACCACGCCATCGGGCGCCAGCTGCAGTACGCGGCCGCGCGCGCCGGCTGCGATGTAGACATAGCCGTCGTGCGTGACCGCCAGCGCCATCGGGCGCCGCAGCAGCGGTTCCTTCTCCAGTTCCGGCGCGACTGCCAGGGTCGTCACCGACCCATCGGCGCCGATGCGGCGCACTGCGTCATTGCGCGAGTCGGCGATGTAGACGCCGTCCTTGCCCACCGCAATGCCGCACGGCGTATCGAACTGGGCCACATCCCAGGTGCCGTCGACGAAACCCGGGCGGCCGGTGCCGGCCAGCGTGGTCACCGTGCCATCGGGTGCGATGCGGCGGATCCGGTCGTTATAGGTGTCGGCCACGTATACCATGCCGTCGCGGTCGACCGCCACGCCAACCGGGCCGTTGAAACGGGCTTCGGCGCCCTGCCCGTCCGCAAAGCCGGCCACGCCGCTGCCGGCCAGTGTAATCACACTACCGTCGGGGGCAATCTTGCGGATCGCGTGGTTGCCGGTATCGGCCACGTAGACGTTGCCCTGGGCATCCACCGCTATCCCGGACGGGGTGTTGAAGGAGGCTGCCACGCCCGCGCCATTACGGAAGCCTTCCGCGCCGCCGGCCAGCACGCGCCTGCTGCCATCGGGCGCCAGGACGGAAATCACGTTGGCGTCGCCGCCTTGGGAAAAGTAGATATTGCCCTGGGCGTCCAGCGCTACCCCGTAAGGGTCGAGCAGTTCGCTGTCCAGCAGCGTTTCCAGCCTAGCCGGCCAGGCCCGTTCGGTCGGCGCCGGGCCGCGTTTGACGATGGACGGCAGCCGCGTTGCCGCCCCGGGAACGCTGGCCGAGTAGTAGTAATAACCGCCGGCACCGGCAATCGCCAGGGCCGCAGCCGCAATGGAAGTCAGTTTGAGAGAGGTATGCACGGACAGGATTCTACCGCCTGGCGCGCGAAAGCGTAGTCCGTCGCCGGATGGCGGGAGGCGGGCCGGACCCCGGGCAAAAAAAAACCCGCTCGGGGGAGCGGGTTGAATCTATTTCCTTGGAGGAGAATAGAGGAGACAGGCGTAGTATGCTGCAGCGCGGTATATCCGTCTACTTTATTGTAGGAATACTAGATATAAGCGCCAGCAATATCACTTGTCCGCTACATACGGCAGCACGCGGCTAGCCAGGCGCGTATCGGTGCGCAGGATACCCACCTCGTCGGCCAGGATGTGCACCGCCTCATTCAGCAGCACGTCCTTGGCATTCTTGGCCGCCTTTTCGGCATCCAGTTCCGCCGCCAGCGAACGCTCGTCGGCCTGCAAGCCGTCGTCGGTGCGGATCGCGCCGCGTACCTGGTTGGCCTGGCGCTGCGCCGCACGCGGATTGGCCGGTTTGGCCGAAATCGCCTTGTTCAGCGCTTCTTTCGGATCCGGCACCAGGATAGGATCATCCGGCGATGGACCGGCCGCCAGGCGCGCCTCGCGGATGCGGGCACGCGCCTCCTGCTGGTCGCGCTCCTTGCGGCGCACGGTTTCGTTGAGCGATACCAGGTTGTCCTTGCGCTGCTTCTTCACATAGGCGATATCGTCCAGCAGGTACTGGTAGTCCTTGTCCTTGGCCACGCGCGCCTCGTGCTTCTTATCCAGCACGCTCACGATTTCCTTCAGGTCGCCCGCCGGGATGTAGATGGCCGGCTTGATCTGGGTGTATGGCAAGGCGTTATCGTAGCTCGACTCGCCGAAGCTCTCGGCATCGCTGGTGGAGGCCAGCTTGATGTCCGGCGTCACGCCGCGCAGCTGGGTGGTACCGCCATTGATGCGGAAGAACTGGGCAATGGTCATCTTCAGCTCGCCGTAACGCAGCTTGGAACTCAGGCCCGAACGCTCCGGATTGACCAGGGTTTGCACCGTACCCTTGCCGAAGCTGGCCTCGCCGATCACCAGGCCGCGACCGTAGTCCTGCAGCGCCGCTGCGAAGATCTCCGACGCCGAGGCCGAGCTGCGGTTGATCAGCACGCCCACCGGACCGTCCCAGACCAGGCCAGGCACGCCGTCCGACTCCACTTCCACATGGCCGGAAGCGCTGCGCTGCTGCACCACCGGGCCACGGTCGATGAACAGGCCGGTCAGCTCCACCGCCTCGGTCAGCGAACCGCCGCCGTTGTTGCGCAGGTCGATCAGGACGTTGTCCACCTTGTCCTTCTTCAGCTCCTGCAGCAGGCGGGCCACGTCGCGCGTGGCGCTCTTGTAGTCCTTGTCGCCCTTGCGGCGCGCATCCCAGTCCTGGTAGAAGGTCGGCAGCGAAATCACGCCGATACGGCGTTTGACGGCGCCATCCTTCACTTCCATGATGGTTTTCTTGGCCGACTGTTCTTCCATGCTGATTTTCTTGCGCACCAGCGACACCACGAAAGGCTTGGCGTCCGGCCCGGCTTCGCCCGACAGCACCTGCAGCTTCACGGTGGAGTCTTTCGGGCCGCGGATCTGCTGCACCACGTCGTCGATACGCCAGCCCAGCACGTCGGTGAACTTGTCGGAATCGGCTTGCGCCACGCCGATAATGCGGTCGCCCACTTTCAGCTTGTTGGACAGGCCGGCCGGGCTGCCCGGCACGATTTCGCGGATCACGGTGTACTCGTCGCGGTTCTGCAGCACGGCGCCGATGCCTTCCAGCGACAGGCGCATGGCGATGTCGAAGTTCTCGGCAGCGCGCGGGCCCAGGTAGTTGGTGTGCGGCTCGATCGACATGGCGTAAGCGTTCATGAAGATCTGGAACACGTCTTCGCTGTTCAGCTTGCGCGCGCGGGCCACGTAGTTCTCATAGCGCTTGTCCAGCGTTTCGCGGATCGCCTTGTCTTCCTTGCCGGCCAGCTTCAGGCGCAGCCAGTCGTTCTTCACACGCTTGCGCCACAGGTCTTTCACTTCGGCGTCGTTCTTCGGCCAGTCGGCCTTTTCGCGGTCGATGGTGAAGCTCTCGTCCACGGAGAAGTCGAACTTGCCCTTCAACAGTTCGCGCGCATAGGCGAAGCGCTCATTGAAGCGCTGCTGGTACAGGTTGTAGATGGCGAACGGCGCCTGCAGGTTCTCGTTGCTGATCGCATCATCCATGCGGGTCTTCTCTTTTTCGAAGAAGTCCACATCGGCCTGGGTGAAGAACAGTTTCTCGCCATCGAGCGATTTGAAATAGCGGTCGAAGATCTTCTCCGACATCGCATCGTCCAGTGGCATCGCCTTGTAATGGTAGCGCGACAGCATGTGGCTGGCCCACAGGGCGGCCTGGGTTTGCTGCGCAGCAGGCTTGACGGGGACGTCTGCTGCCTTGTCCGCCTGGGCGGCACCGGCGTAAGCGGTGATCAGTGCCAGGGAAATGGTGGCCAACAGGGTGTGCTTCTTCATCGGCTTGCTCCGAACGTAGTGATTCTTAAAGAATAGTGCTGATCCCATTCTACAGGAAGGACTTCCTTCTGGAGAGGGGGGTAGCAGCGAGTGTGCTACCCCTGACTTAAGCCTGCCTGAAGCCTGCTTAAAGCTGCAAGATCGACACTAACTCATTGAATTTATTGACAAACTTATTGTAGTGGCTCGTTATTCCCACCGGGAAACGTGGTATCACGTCGGCCCTTTTAAAATAAGGCTAAGGCGCCAGGACGCGCACAACGCCCCGGTGCGCAAAGCATCGGGCATCGCCGCGCGCGCGGCGCCCAGGTGGCGATGTCAGCACCGCCGGCGACGAGCAGCCGGCCGGCATCGACCAAGTGAACCAGGCCATCCGGCGGATGGCTCAGGTGACGCAGCAGAACGCCGCGCTGGTCGAGGAAGCAGCGGCGGCATCGGCCGCCATGCAGGATCAGGCCGAGGCGCTGGTGCGCGCCGTGCGCACCTTCAAACTGCCGGCCAGTGCAGCGCCTGCAGTTCCGGGTAGCGCATCCACGCGTACAACGCTGCGCCTGCAATAAGCAGCAAAGGCCAGGAGCGCACGGCCAGCTTCCAGTCCGCCGCCGAGGGCCAGCAGGCCAGGAACTGTGGCGCCAGCAGGAAAGCCAGGCCGGCGTCGAGGGGCGTGAAATGCCATCCGGGCGGCGTGCGCAGCACGGCCACCCAACACGGCAGCAGCACCAGGGCCAGCGGCGCCAGCGCCGTTGGCGCCGCGTTGTACCAGCGCGCATTGGCCAGTTTCACTTCGCCCAGCGTCCAGCCCCTGGCCGCGCGGCGCGGGACGATGGAGAGCGACGCCGGCCGCGCCAGCGTCACCAGCCCGACCAGGAAATGCGCCAGCTCGTGGCACAGCGTGCCGGGCAGGCGAAGGATGAGGAAGATGCTGTAGCGCTGCGACAGCACCCAGATGGCCGCCGCCAGTGCCAGCGACGGCGCCAGGTAAAAGGCCTTATCCAATCAGCCCGTGTAGAAGCAGCGGCCGCAGGCCTGGCGATAGGCTTCGTTGCCGCCGATGCTGATCTGCTCACCCTCGCGGATACGTTCGCCCTTTTCATCCACGCGGATATTCATCGTGGCCTTCTTGCCACAGGTGCAGATATTCTTGATCTCTTCGATATCGTCGGCCAGGGCCAGCAGGTAGGCCGAGCCGGGGAACGGCTCGCCGCGGAAGTCGCTGCGCAGGCCGTAGCAAATCACCGGCACGCCCTTGACCTGGGCCAGCTGGTGCAGCTGCTTCACCTGCTCCGAGGACAGGAACTGGGCTTCGTCCACCAGCACGCAGGCCACCTTCTGCATGTCTTCCAGGAAGTTGGTGCGGGCATCGAACAGCTCCACCTCGCGCTGCGGCCCCAGGCGCGAGGTCACCTTGCCCACGCCGTAACGGTCGTCGATGGCGGCCGTGAACAGGCGCACGATCAGGCCCTGTTCTTCATAATTGTGGGCGACCTGCAGCATGGAGGTCGATTTGCCTGCGTTCATCGCAGAATAACGGAAGTAGAGTTTTGCCACAGTGAAATATCAATGAAAAGTCGCTGCGGGATTATACTGCTCCTGCCAGCATGCGCAATCCGCATAAGCTAGTGCAAAGAAATTCCTTCTTCGTTCAAACAGTGCGCCCCACAATGCGCGCTTTTCGCAAGGAGAGAGCATGCAGAACGACCGTCCTGCAGCGTTGTTTAGCCTGATCGGCAATACACCGCTGGCCGAAGTCACCCGCCTGGACACCGGCCCGTGCCGGCTGTTCCTCAAGCTGGAATCGCAAAACCCCGGCGGCTCGATCAAAGACCGCATCGGCCTGTCCATCATTGAAGCGGCCGAACGCGACGGCCGCCTCAAGCCGGGCGGCACCATCGTCGAGGCCACCGCCGGCAATACCGGCCTGGGGCTGGCCCTGGTCGGCGCCATCAAAGGCTATAAAGTGCTGCTGGTGGTGCCGGACAAGATGGCCAACGAGAAAATCCTGCACCTGAAGGCGCTGGGCGCCGACGTGCGCATGACGCGCTCCGACGTCGGCAAAGGCCACCCGGAGTATTACCAGGACTACGCGGCGCGCCTGGCCAGCGAAATCCCGGGCGCCTTCTTCGCCGACCAGTTCAACAACCAGGCCAACCCGCTGGCGCATGAAACCACCACCGGCCCCGAAATCTGGGAGCAGATGGCGCGCGAGGTGGACGCGATTGTGGTGGGCGTGGGTTCGTCCGGCACCCTCACCGGCCTGTCGCGCTACTTCCAGAAGGTGGCGCCGCACGTCGAATTCATCCTGGCCGACCCGAAAGGCTCGATCCTGAAGGAATACGTGGACACTGGCGTGGTGTCCGAAACCAGCGGTTCCTGGGCGGTGGAAGGCATCGGCGAGGACTTCATCCCGGCCATTGCCAATATGGACGCGATTGCCAAGGCCTACACCATCACCGACCAGGAAAGCTTCGACAGTTCGCGCGCCCTGCTGCGCGCCGAAGGTATCCTGGCCGGCTCCTCGACCGGCACCCTGCTGGCGGCGGCGCTGAAGTACTGCCGCGAGCAGACCACGCCGAAACGCGTGGTGACCTTTGTCTGCGACACCGGCACCCGCTACCTGTCCAAGGTCTACAACGACAGCTGGATGTTCGACCAGGGCCTGCTCAAACGCCAGAAGCTGGGCGACCTGCGCGACCTGATCGGCCGCCTGTACGAGAACGGCGACGTGATCAGCGTCTCCCCTGCCGACACGCTGCTGGTGGCGTTCAACCGCATGCGCGCGGCCGACCTGGCCCAGCTGCCGGTGATCGCGGACGGCAAGCTGGTGGGCATCATCGACGAATCGGACATCCTGTTCCGCGTCGAAAGCGATGCCGCCCAGTTCAAGGGCGAGGTGGGCAGCACCATGACCACCCGCATCGAAACCCTGTCGCCGTCCGCCGGCATGCCGGCCCTTCGTGATACCCTCGACCGTGGCCTGACCGCCATCATCGCCGAAGGCGGCAAGTTCTACGGCCTGATTACCCGCTACGACTTACTCAACCACCTGCGCAGGACATTATCTTGAGCGAACAAAAGAACAAAGGCGGCTTCAAATCCGCCCTGGCGACGCGCGTGATCCACGCCGGCCAGCATCCCGACCCGACCACCGGCGCCATCATGCCGCCGATTTACGCCACTTCCACCTTCGTGCAGCAAAGCCCGGGCGTGCACAAGGGCCTGGACTACGGCCGCTCGCATAACCCGACGCGCTGGGCGCTGGAGCGCTGCGTGGCCGACCTGGAGGGCGGTGCGCAAGCGTTCGCCTTCGCCTCCGGCCTGGCCGCCATTTCCACCGTGCTGGAACTGCTGGACGCCGGCTCGCACATCGTGGCCGGCGACGATATGTACGGCGGCACCTTCCGCCTGTTCGAGCGCGTGCGGCGCCGCAGCGCCGGCCACGAATTCACCTACGTCGACCTGACCAACCCGGACAACCTGCTCGGTGCCCTGCGCCCGGAAACGCGCATGGTGTGGGTCGAGACGCCGACCAACCCGATGCTCAAGCTGGCCGACCTGGCGGCGATCGCGCGCATCTGCCGCGAGCGCGGCATCATCCTGGTGGCGGACAACACCTTCGCCAGCCCGATCGTGCAGCGCCCGCTGGAGCTGGGCTTCGACATCGTGGTGCACTCGGCCACCAAGTACCTGAACGGCCACTCCGACATCATCGGCGGCATCGCCGTGGTGGGCGGCGAGGAACGCCAGGCTGGCTGGCGCGAGCAGCTGGCCTTCCTGCAGAATTCCGTGGGCGCGATTGCCGGCCCGTTCGACAGCTTCCTCGCCCTGCGCGGCGTGAAAACGCTGGCGATCCGCATGGAGCGCCACTGCAAGAGCGCGCTGGAGCTGGCGCGCTGGCTGGAACGCGAGCCGAAGGTGAAAAAGGTGTTCTACCCGGGCCTGGAATCGCACCCGCAGCACGCGCTGGCCAAGGCGCAGATGGACGGCTTCGGCGGCATCATCTCGATCGACCTGGACACCGACCTGGCCGGCGCGCGCCGCTTCCTGGAGCGCTGCGAAGTGTTCGCGCTGGCGGAAAGCCTGGGCGGCGTGGAATCGCTGATCGAGCATCCTGCCCTGATGACCCACGCCTCCATTCCGGCCGCGCAGCGCGCCGCCCTGGGCATTGGCGATGGCCTGATCCGCCTGTCCGTCGGTATCGAAGATATCGAAGACTTGCGCCAGGACCTGCGCAATGCCCTTGACGCCATCTGACCGCCGTTGCAGCAACTGCGAGCGCCCCATGCGGGCGCTCGACCTGTCGGGCCACTACCAGCGACGGGTGGAGATAGACACCTGCGCCCATTGCTGCCTGGTGTGGTTCGACGACACCGAATCGGTGCGCCTGGCCGGGCCGGGCATCGCCGAACTGGTGCGCGAGATCCATGGCGCCATGCAGGCCGGCGGCGAGCACGCCCATGCGGTCTCGCTGGCGCGGGTGCAGGCCTGCCCGGTGTGCAAGGCCGCGCTGAAGCCGGTCACCGACATGACGCGTTTCGGCCGCACAGTCCACCTGCAGTGCCCGAACCGGCACGGCTACTACCAGACCTACATCCTGTACCTGGCCGAGAAGGGCTTTGTGCGCCCGCTGGCCTGGTCCGACATCCGCACCATGCTGGCCGAGGGCAAGGAAATCTTCTGCGCCAGCTGCGGCTGTCCCCTGCCCGCCCGGCCGCACGATGAATGCCCCGCCTGCCGCTCCGCCATCGGCATCATCGATCCTACCCGCCTGGCCAGCGCCATTGCCCCGCAAGCCGAGGCGCCCGCGTGGGCCGAGCCGCTGACGCCTGTCGCCGCCGTGCAGCAGCACAAATGCCACGCCTGCGGCGGCGCCGTCGACCTGACGCGCGACATCCATTGCCCGCACTGCCACGCCCCGGTACGGCGCACCGACACGGCCGATGCCGTGGCCGCCGCCAGCGCCGCCGTGGAAGCGGCCAACGCTCCGGAAGCACGCCAGGCCATGCAGCGCGCCAACCTGGCCGCGGCCCAATACGCCATGGTGGATTTCGCGCGCGAGCGGAGCGAGAACCGCCTGCAGACCATCGAGAAGAGGCTGGCCATCGGCCTGGTGCTGGGCGCCATCGTGCTCGGCCTGGTCGCCTGGCTGCGCCAGCCTTCGCAGCGCGAGGACTGGTCGCCGCGCGCGGCGCCGCTCATGGCCTACAGCGCGCAGTTCCGCCAGCCCGCCATGGAATGCGACCCGCAGGCGGCCGTGCGGCGCGAGGCGCGCGTGCGGCAGCTGGTGCTCAATCCCGGCGACGGCGGCCCTGGCCCGGCCTCGGCGACGCTGGGCGCCATGCGCGCGGCGCACACCCGCGCCATCGCCATGCGCCAGCAATGGGAAAGCAGCGGCGCCTACGAGCTGCTGGCGGACCCTGCCAGCAATCCCTTCGTCACGCCGCAAAGCGCGCCGGCCGGCATGTTCCGGCGCGGCGAGGCGGCCCCAGTGGTGGAGCGCGCGGCGTTCTGCCTGGCGCTGAACGAGATCAGCCCGCCCTTGCTGGCGGAAGACGGCTTCCACCTGATCCAGGTGGTGGAGGCGCGCTAGTCGCCCGGCCGGCGCGCAGGGTCGCTGATGTTGAAGACGCGCCGCACCAGGCTTTCCAGCGCCACGAACACGCCCTCTACGCCAAAGCCGGCGATAAACGACATGGCCGAGGTACTGAGCGTCCAGCTGCCCAGCAAACCGACTTCGCTGCCGGGCGCCACGCCGGACGGGTTGACGAACAGCGCGATGCAGGCGCCGATGGTGGCCCCCAGCGCCAGCTGCAGCAGCGCCAGCGTGTAGTCGCGCGGCGAGAGCAGGCTTTCGCGCATCTTGGCCCACAGCCCGCGCACCACGGCGGCGCCGGCGCCCAGCACCCCGTAGCACAGCGGCAGCAAGGCGGTGCCGACCACCAGGGTCACCACGCGCGCCTGCTCCTCCGTACCGCGCCGCATGAAGCGTTCGCGCTCGGCCGGGGTGGCGTGCGACGGCACGGCGCGCTCGTCGGCAACCTGGCCGAACAGGCCGGCCACCTTGGCGTAGAAGGTGCGCCACGGGATCAGCCAGTTACCCAGGTTCATGTGCACGGCGGCGAACTGCTCGGCCAGCAACTGGGCGCGGGTGCAGAGCTGGGCCTCTTCGGTATTGCGGTAGCGCGGCCGCCCCTGCGCATCGGCTTCGCTGCAAAAGCGCACCGGCGGCGCGGTGGCGCTGGCGGCCACCTTGATTTCCGCCTCCTCAATGGCTTTGGACAGCGTGGCGTGCTGCGCCTGCAGCGTATCGAGGTGCTGCAGCATGGCGTTGCCGCCGGTGACGTGCCAGGACATGGCGCAGGTCAGCACCAGCCCAAGCAGGAGCAGCACGACGATGCGGAACACGCGCCGGTTGAAGCGCTCGGCCGCCTTGACCAGGCCGGGGAAGGCGTAGCGCGCCAGGGTCAGGCGGGTCGGCTTGTCGGTGTGCGGCGGGCCGCTGGCCGCCGCCCCATCCGGTGCGCCGCGCCGCAGCAGCGCCGCGCGCAGCCAGTTGCGCCAGTCGCGCTGGTTCTCCTCCCCCACCACCAGCAGGGTGAAGGCGATGGTCAGGCCGGTGGCCGGGCGCGCCGCCGCATTCAGCTTGTCCTTCGCGCACAACAGGCGCACCGCCTGCGCCACGCGCTGCTCGTCGCTGTCGGGCGGCGTCAGGCCGATGGCGCACAGCTCGTCGATATGCGGCTCGCCGTCGTCGTGGTTGTGGAAGTTGTACAGGCTCTTGTCCCAGCGTCCGGAGATGTGGTCAAGCAGCAGGAAGACTTCATTCAGCTCGCGCACGAAGATGAAGTCTTCGATGCGCCGGCAGGCAGCGCCGCCGTTTTCGTCGGATGGTTTGGAAGACATGGCGCCTCCCCATGTGGCAGGTTGTCACTGCATTGTGCGCCTGCGGCGATGGGGAGGACTTTGCGTTATCTCAAACGCCAGGCTTATTCGCCGGGACGGTACTTGCGCTCCAGGTTCTTTTCGATGTCTTCCTTGTAGAACAGCACATCCTTGAACTCGCCGCGCGCGTACATCTCGGCCTGGTCGTTGAAGTGCGGCGAGGCCGGGTCGCCGCTCTGGCCGCCCGCCAGGATGCTCTTGGCGCGGATGCGCGGGCCGAACTCCACGGCCGCCACGAAGCTATTGCCGCGCTCGCCATAAATGCGCTTGGTGCGCTGCTGCGACGTCATGCCGTAGGCCGCCAGCGCGCCCCAGTTGCCGGAGGCGTAAGGCACCGGCAAGCTTGGCTTGCTGTCGTCGAACGGCTGCACGATATCGCCGGTCAGGCGCTGGAAGCGGTTGATTTCGCCCCACGGCGTCTTCCAGCTGCCGAAATCGGCGGCCAGCTTGTTGGAGGCGCGCACCAGCGCATCCAGGCGCTGTTTCGGCGTGACGCTGCTGGCCAGGTAGTCGAGCACCTGCACCTCCTTCTCTTTTGCCGCCGGCCCGTGCTGCTTGACCATCTCCTGCAGCCAGTAGATCGCCAGCGAGGTCGGCACCGAATTCACCGAGTAGCGCATGTCCCACTCGCGCAGCAGCGCCACCTGTTCGATCACGGCAGCCTTGGAAAGGTCGCTGGCCGGCGCCTCGTCGTAGGCGCGCACCAGCAGCGGCAGCAGCGGCTCGAAGGCGGTCAGCTGGCTGTCGTAGGCGGCCGCGATCAGGCTCTCGATGGTGAAGTCCTTCTTCCCTTGCAGCACGCGCACAGCGTGGATGCCGCGCGCGTTCTCCGGATTGACCGACATATAGGCCGGATAGTCCTGCGGCCGCGGGCTGTATGCGCCGGCCGCCGAGAATGGCCAGTTATTGGTGTTCTGGATCCAGCCGTTCTTCGGGTTGAACAGCTGGATGGTCTCGCGCACCGGGTGCAGGCCCTTCCAGTCGGTGGCCGGGTTGGCGCCGTCGACCGGCTTGGTGAAGTCGAAGCGCGTATCGCGCACCGGCATGAAATTGCCGTGGAAGTAGGCGATATTGCCGTCCGCATCCGCATACACGGTGTTGTTCGAGGAATTGGTGCGCAGCTCCATCGACTTGTAGAAGGCCGGGTAATTGCGCGCCTTGGTGCGGATGAAGGACTGCGTCAGCGCCTTCAGCGGCTCGTTCATCATCGCCACCGAAACCCACTTGCCGTCCTGCGCCCGCACCACCGGGCCGCGATGTGTGAAGTAGGCGGTGATGGTTTTCTCAGCCATGCTGCCATCGGCCGCCTTGTACGGCAGGCGCACATGTTCAGTGCGGAAGGCGCGCAGGTCCTTGCCGTACTGGTAGTGGAACTTGCCGTCCTTCTCCACCACGGTTTCCAGGTACTCGTCGATCACGTCGCCGCCACCGGACGTATGCATCCAGCCGACTCGGTCGTTGAAGCCCTGGTAGACGAAGAACTGGCCCCAGGTGACGGCGCCATACGCGTTCAGGCCTTCCTGGCTGACCACGTGGATCTCCGGGCGGAAGTAGAACGACGTGTGCGGATTGATCATCAGCAGCGCATGACCATTCTTGCTCAGGCCCGGCGCAATGGCAAAACCATTCGAGCCGCGCGGCTCCTGGTCCAGGTCACTGCCGCGCGCCGCCAGCGTGGGCGCCGGGCGCTTGCCGTAGAAGGCTTTCAGCTGCTCCAGGTTGACCGATTCGATATCGCCGCCGATGCTGCCTTCGCTGAAACTGAGCGCCATCCACGGCTCAAAGCGGGTCAGCAGGCGTGGCTGCACCTCCGGGTGCGTGTGCAGGTAGAAGTTCAGGCCATCTGCCCAGGCCACCATCAGGCGCTTGAGCCATTCCGGGCTGGCTTTGTACTGGCTCTTGAGCTGCTCCGGCGTGATGAACAGCTTCATGCGCAAGTCCTGGTACAGCGCCTTCTCGCCCTCCACTTCCGCCAGACGGCCCATGGCATTGATGAAATTCAGCTCGATGCGCTTGAAATCATCTTCCGCCTGGGCATACAGCATGCCGAACACCGCGTCGGCGTCGGTCTTGGCGTAAATATGCGGGATGCCCCACTTGTCGCGCATGATCGTCACCCGCTTGGCGATGGCCTGCAGGCGCGAGGCTTCAGCGGGACTGGGCTGGTTCGCCGCCTGCGGCGCGGCCACGGCCACGGGCGCCACGATAGCGGCGGAAGCGAGACAAAACGCGGCCAGTGCGGCACCTGGATAACGCATGGTTTACTGCTCCTCTACCAATTGGGCGATGCGCGCGCGCAGTTCGGCATTTTCAGCGCGCAGCGCGGCGTTCTTTTCCTTCAGCTGCGAGATTTCCAGGCGCAGCACCTCGGTCTCGGTCAATGGGGCCGGGTACTGGGACGCTTCGTGGCCGCCGCTGTGGCCCATATCAGGGTCTTCCTTCGGCACCTTCGGCGGACGGTTGGCGGCGCGCTGCTCGCGGATTTCGCGCGCGGCCTGCTGCAGGAATTTGCGGCCGCCGGCGACTGCCGTTTTCTGGTCTTCTTCCGGCAGCGAGGCCACGGTGGCGGCGGCGTTGATCGAAATGGTACCGGCGCGCACCGCCTCTACCAGTTCCGGCGTGGCACTGCGCGTGATCTTCTCGATCTGGCCCAGGGTATTGGCGCTCAGGCGCGCGGCGCGGGCGATATCCTCGCGCTTGGCTTTGGCCTTGGGCGGCGGCGCCGGCTCCTCGCTTTCCGGCTCGGGCGGCGCAATGGCGGCATCCTCCGCTTTGGCGCGCTCGATTTCGGCCTCCTGGCGCTTGGCCAGGATTTCCTGCTGGCGCAGGGCCAGCACGCCACGCTGGAAGTCCGACACGCTGCGGCGGCCCAGGTGG
The DNA here is from genome assembly GCF_041914865.1 of Pseudoduganella sp. Taxonomy (NCBI): domain Bacteria; kingdom Pseudomonadati; phylum Pseudomonadota; class Betaproteobacteria; order Burkholderiales; family Oxalobacteraceae; genus Pseudoduganella; species Pseudoduganella sp. The sequence continues at coordinate 14,526 of NZ_JAYSCO010000086.1, forward strand.
TTGTCGATCATCCACAGCATCACGTCCTCGATATTCTTGAAGCTCGTGTTCTGGGTGACCTTGAAGGGAATGCCGTGCTGCTGGCAGATCGAGTAGCGGTTATGACCGTCTACCAACACATCGTTCCACAGCACCAGGGCATCGCGGCAACCTTCGGCCAGCAGGCTGCGTTCCAGCGCGGTGCGTTCGGCCTCGGTCAAGGGTTCAATATAGTCCCGCAGGACATCGTTAATCTGAATTTGCATGCTGACTTTCCGGGAATTCTGCGACCAGCATGCTACAACATTCCACGGCGATTACAAGCATTGCCAAATTAGCCACGACTGGATGTTAACGAACAGTCATGTCATAATAGCGGGCTACGCCGTAGTGCCCCGGTGGTGAAATTGGTAGACACACCGGACTTAAAATCCGTTGGCCGCAAGGCCGTGCCGGTTCGATTCCGGCCCGGGGCACCAGGCACGCAGTGGCCGGAGCTACTTAATCTCGTACCTGACCAGCTTGAGTTGGATGGCAAACAGCACAACTGCAATGCCCAGGAACACCGCAATATCACTGCCGGTATCGACCTGGAAGAAGCGCCGGGCGGCGATTGCGGACAGCATATAGATCGGCACCAGGAAGTCGAAAAGCCGCATCTTGCGCCGCACGGCCACACCGCAATTCGAGCATTTCGACTCCTTTTTTGCGTAATGGTTCAGGCCTTCGAACATCGATATCGTGTTCTGCCGGCACTTTGGGCATCGATACATTGGCGGTCTTCCTGGTAGATGAGTTGATGACCGCAAGTCTAACCAAACCATGCGGGCAGAAAGCTCACACATTGTCAAATTTGCCAATCTTCGGCGAAAAATACGCAATTCCCTAAGTTGACGGGGTACGGTGGACGCGCCTACACTCCGCCCGTTTTCATTTTCTTTTTGGAGCCCCCTGTCATGGGCACTTGTTCGAGTCATAGTTGTCTTCCGGTTTATTCCGGTACCGCATAACGGCACGATCACGTCCCGGGCTCCCGCCCTACGTCATCCGCCGCTGCGGATGATGGTCACCCATCCCACACTCTGAGCTTCAAGCGCGCAAGATCGCGGGCCCGCATCCATTGCGGAGAGCCTGATGTTTGCTACTGTTACTTTGCGTCCCAACCGCTGGGACTGGGCGCTGCTGCCACTGCTATTGGCGGCCTTGCTGGCGGCTGCGTATGGCGCGGCGCAGATGGCGCTGCCCATCGCCAGCGCCCATGCGGCCACGATCAGCCTTGATCCGGCGGCGTTGCCGGGCTACCTGCTGCGCACCCTGTGGCGCATGTTCGCGGCGCTGGCCGCATCGCTGGTCTTCGCCATCCTGTTTGCCATGGCGGCCGCGCGCTACCAGCTGGCGCGCAAAGTGCTCCTGCCGGTGCTGGACGTGCTGCAATCGGTGCCAATCCTCGGCTTCCAGGCGGTGGCCGTGCTGCCGTTCATCGCCCTGTTCCCTGGCCGCCAGCTGGGATTGGAATGCGCGGCGATCTTTGCGATCTTCACTTCGCAGGCGTGGAATATGGCCTTCAGCCTGTACCGCTCGATGCGCACCTTGCCGGCCGAACTGGAAGAAGCGAGCGCCGTCTTCCGCCTGACCGGCTGGCAGCGTTTCTGGCGCCTGGAACTGCCCTTCGCCATGCCAAACCTGGTCTGGAACATGATGATGTCCATGTCCGGCGGCTGGTTCTTCCTGGTTGCTGCGGAAGCGATTTCCGTGGCGGGGCAGGATTTCAAACTGCCCGGCATCGGCTCGTACATCGCCACCGCGATCGATGCGGGCAATGCCAGCGCACTGGCCTGGGCGCTGGGCGCCATGTTCGCGGCTATTGTGCTGTACGACCAGCTGTTCTTCGCGCCGCTGCTGGCCTGGACTGGGGAGGCGGGCCGCCGTTCCTGGCTGCTCGACTGCCTGCGCCGCAGCCGCGTCTTGCGCCAGGCGGCTGGACACTTGCCGCGCCTGCTGGGAGCCATCCTGGCACGCTTGCCGGCACCTGGTGCAGCCGTACGGAAACGGCGCTGGCGGCTGCCCGCACGCGCTGCAGAGACGCTGCTGCTGGCAGGATGCGCCTGGGCCGCGTTCCGGCTGATTGCCTTTATCCATGGCGAGGCAGGCTGGCATGAAGTGGCGGGCGTGATGGAACTGGGCCTGGTCACGGCGCTGCGCGTGATGCTGCTCACCCTCCTCGCTTCGCTGCTTTGGGTGCCGGTCGCGGTCTGGATCGGCTTGCGTCCCGCCTTTGCGCAAAAGCTGCAGGCGGTGGCGCAGCTGCTGGCGGCGGTGCCGGTCAACCTGCTGTTTCCCGTGGCGGTGTACGCCATGCTGCATTACCGGCTGGACCCGGACATCTGGCTCAGCCCACTGATGGTCTTTGGTACGCAGTGGTACATCCTGTTCAACGTGGTGGCCGGCGCCTCCACCTTGCCCGGCGAGCTGCGGCTGGCGGCCGCCAACCTTGGCCTGCGCGGCTGGCTGAAATGGAAGCGGGTCTACCTGCCGGCCATCTTCCCCAGCTACGTTACCGGCGCCATGACGGCATGCGGCGGCAGCTGGAACGCCAGCATCGTGGCCGAGTATGTGAGCTGGGGCAAAACCACGCTGGTGGCGCACGGCCTTGGCAGCTATATCCGGCAGATGACGGACGCCGGCGATGGGCCGCGCCTGGCGCTGGGCATCAGCGTGATGTGCGTATTCGTGTTAGCAATCAACCGCTTCGTTTGGAGCCGTTTGTATCGGGAGTAAAAGATGAAGAAAGAAATCCTGGTCGACCTCAAAGGCGTCGGCAAGTCCTTCCACCGCACGGTCCTCGATAATGTCGACTTCACCCTGCATGAGGGGGAGATCGTCGCGCTGCTGGGGGAATCCGGCTGCGGCAAATCGACCCTGCTGCGTATTGTGGCGGGACTGGTGGCGCCCGACCGTGGCGTGGCCTCATTTCGCGGCAAACCCCTCGCTGACCCGGCGCCGGGCATCGCCATGGTGTTCCAGTCTTTCGCGCTGTTTCCCTGGCTGAACGTGCGGCAAAACGTTGAGCTGGGGTTGGAGGCGCAAGGCCTGCCGCCGGCGGAACGCAGCCGGCGCAGCGCTGCCATGCTTGAGATGATGGGCCTGGCCGGCTGCCACGCCGCCATGCCCGGCGAACTGTCGGGCGGCATGCGCCAGCGCGTCGGCATCGCCCGCGCCCTGGCCGTCAATCCGGAGGTGCTGCTGCTGGACGAAGCGTTTTCCGCGCTGGACGTGATCACCAGCGCCCGCCTGCGCGGCGACATCCTCGGGCTGTGGGACGAGGCGCGCATCGCCGCGCGCGCCATGCTGGTGGTGTCGCACAACATCGAGGAAGCGCTGGCAATGGCCGACCGCATTCTCGTGATGTCGGCCGATGGCGGGCGTATCCGGGCCGACATCCGTATCGACCTGCCGCGCCCGCGCGACCCGCACAGCGCCACCATGCGTCACCTGGCCAGCCAGGTGTATGGCCAGATGGCCCAGCCTTGTTAGTTGCTATACTAGCGCATTGACGCCCTCCCCGCCCTAAAGGGCGGGGATTCCTGCAGCCAGCGTCGCACGTC